>JAYZVO010000013.1:0-6844 GCA_036155555.1 Myxococcota bacterium | reverse complement strand
TGGGGTTGTGTGGGGCCACCCCCCACACACCCGATCTATAAACACACCCCCAGCGCGAGCAACGCCAGCGCGCATGTGCAGGACCACCCTGGAATGGAATCGGTTGTTCGAGTTGCTCTCTTCATGGCGTGACCTTGGGGAGTCGTTTGCGCGCGGGGTGCGAATCGCAGCTTTGGCGCGCGCCTGGATGGGCTTCTAACGCATCGAGGATTGTGTGACAATCCAAGCTCACCTGACACGAGACCTGTCGGGTGCGTGAAACGATGTGCTTTGGAGAGAAGGACGTGTTCGAACCGACAAATATGGTCATTGTCCTCCTTGTGACCAAACCCCTTTTCTTGATGCTGGTGCTCCTGATTCTTTTCATGCGTCACCACGTCAGCTCGAAGAAACGGCAGGACAAAACCAACCCGAGGTTGCTCCACGAGGAGTCACCTGTGAAGCTGCTCGAGCAGTGAGATGACGAGCAGCAGCAATGAACCAACTGACCGCGGCGAGGATGAGAGCATGACCGAGGGAGCTGAGAGAGAAACGGGCGATGAGGGCGTGGAAGTGGACCTCGATGTGACCCCGCAGACGCCATCGAGGATGACCAAAGTGCTCGGTGTGTTGGCTGGCGTCGCGGTCGTCGCGTTGATCATTGGTGGGGTCGGGAGGCTCTCGGGGACGGGCTGGTTCGGTTACAGGACCTGGATGTACGAGGGGGGAGAGCTCTATGTGCTCAACTCCAACCTCGAACCGCGCTATGTCTCTGTCGACGGGCTCGAGCCCGTCGAAGTCCCCGCGAAAAACGCCCAGCGCCTCGACCTGATCGGCGGCACCTCCGAGGTCACCATCTCGAAAACCGCTGGCGGAGCTCCTCTTGCCACAGAAAAGATCACCGTCGACAAGTCACACGCGCTGCTCAAGCTGACCGATAAGGAGTGCCTCGGCGTCTTCGATGTGGGGAGTTATTACACCCAGGGAGGAGATGGCATCCCCTCGTTGGTCAAGAAGATCGACAAGGGAGCACGCATCACCGTCCTCGACTCGCGCAACATCGTCTGGCCAAGAAAGAGCTTCCCCAAAAGGGTCCAGCCAAGCGATGGCAAGCTGCTCGCTGTCGAGATCGTGGGGTGTGATCTCTTCGAGGACGAGGAGTTCCTTGTCTCTTACATCGGCCACCAGATCGCCGAGCGCTTCAAGAAAGATCAGGAAGCCGAAGGCAACAGCGAGGTCGTGCGACCGAGGCTCTAAAGGTCGCTCGCGTCGGGGCCTCCTCCGAGGTCGAAATCATCCCCGAGAGAAGGGGGGAACGCCGTATCCGAGAGGACCTCTTCGATCTCTCTGTCGCGAAGTTTCAGCCCTCCCGCCGGTTCGAATCCAGGGGGCATCGGATCGCTCTCCTCGCTGCTCTTTTCATGTCGGGCGAGGGCGGAGTCGAGGTAAGCCTCTTGTGTCAGTTTTGGCCAGAGCGCTCTGGAGAGGATATCGATGGCGAGCGCGCTCGAGAGATCCTCGTGCCGCTTCGCGCCCAGCATGACTGGGCGTGTGCGCTGACCGTCGGCGAGCGAGCTGCCGCCGCGGGTGAGGCGCGCGCTAAATGGGGAGCTCTCCTGAAACGCAGGATCTCCCCACAAGATCACATCGGTCGGGGAGACGTCTCCTCCATGCCGGGTCAACATCATCGAGAGCACAGGCGTGGTGCGCTCGATGTTGCGCGAGAACCTGACCAGGACTCCCTCGAACACTCCATCCCCATCCTCTCCCACGAGGAAGGTGACGTCCATGCTTATGGGAGGCCCCGAGCGTGAGTCGCCAGGTTCCATGAGGGCGAGCATCGCGTCGAGGGAGCGGCGTGTCTGCTCGGTCGCGTCGGGGTGCGAGCGCAGCGTGTCGAGGATCGGGAAGAGCGCCGCCCAGAGTTCGCGCGCGAAGGTCTGATCGTGGAGCTGCCAGTAATCGAACGCATTGATTTCCGCGAGCACAGGGTGAGGCGCTTTCCCTGGGGTCGCCGTCCACTTTGCCCATGGGGCGCTCGGCTCATCGCCCATGGTCTCCTCGGCGAGCGCGTCGTTCCCCTGTCCATCGCCGCGTGTCGCGCCGCTGGTGCGACACGCAGTGGCCGAGATGGCGATGAGAAAGAGGAGGGTGATCAGCTTGAACGTGAGGTCAGTTCTCATCCTGGAGCCCCTCGTGGACGTAGCCCACACCGAGCATCAAGGTCTGGCGCGCGTAGTTATCACCCGCGCCAAACTCTTGCGTGTAGTAGCTGTAACGAAGCTCCGCCTCCCACGCTCGCCCGATGGGATGCCCCAGGGAGAGCGTCGCGGCGTTGCGGTTATCTTCGTCGATCTGGAAGTTGGCGTCGATAAAGATCGGGTCCTCGTAGCGCGTGCGCTGGAGGTCGACGCGAACCGAGGTGAAGAACTCGAGCGGCAGCGGCGCGGTGAGGCTCGCGCGGACATTATGGCGCGCGAGGTTTTGCCCATAGGAGTTGGACTCGTTGAGCGAGAACGTGTAGCCGACATCGAGCAAGGCAGGGCCACGCCAGCTCGCGGACGCTGTGAACGCGTGGAACAGATCGAGGCGATCGACCTCTTCTTCAATGGAGAGGATGGTGTTGTCTGTGCCGTCATCCTGTCGGGTGAGCCTCGGGGCGTCGAAGCGGCGCTGGAGCCATTGATACTGGAGGTTCGCGCTCCAGGTCGGCGTCACATCCAACCTGGCAAAGGCGCCCGCGGTGGGACCGACTGATCCTGCGGCGGGGTTTGGCTTGTAGACAAAGTAGCGCCAGCCCGTGCTCGCGCCGAGCGCGAGCTTCCAGAACGAGAACCTGGCATCGACGCCGCCGCCGCCGCGGTTGTAATCCTGGAGGGAAGTGCGCTCGGTGCGATCCTTGAGGTCGAGCGAGAGCCCGGCGTCGACGCGCCTGGCGAGCCTGTGGCGCCACCCGAGCGCGAGCTGGGTGAGCAGGGTGTCGGCGGCGCGCTCGCGTAAAAAGAGCTTGCCGCCTTGCCCGAAGGTCACGAGCACGAGGTTGTCACCACGACGCATGTTCGCGTCGACGCTGACGAGATAGCGCGTGAGCATATCCCCGGTGACCTCGGCGCCGGTTTGTCGGAGCGCGTTGTTGTCATACTCGACGCCAGCGCGTGCGCTGGCGGTGATGGCGCGGTTGCTCGAGAGACTCGCGTCTTCTTCTTGCGCCACGGCGTGACCTGGCGTGATGATGGCGCCGCATGGGGCCACCGCCAGGAGCGTGGTACATAGGAGACGTCGAGAGGTCATGAGCGCGAGACGTGGGTTCGAGTTTTGTTGCCGAGATTTTCCACCGAGCGTCAACCTCGAGGTTGACGCAGCGCGTGGTGGAATGCAAGCAACGTCACCGTCGCGCGGCGTGTGGCCGCAGGTTTGACGCGAAGCGTAGCGAGTTGAAAGGAGCCAGTGGAATGATGCCAGTGCGTTTGGAGCGATGGTTTTGGATGGTGGGTGCGCTGCTGTTTTGCGTGGTGCTTCTGGGGGCTAGCTGCAAGAGGAACATTCCTCCGCCCGAGAACGAGATCAAGGACACGGCGCTGCTTATTGGCGCGGTGGATGCGCGCATCGAGCAGTTCGAGTCCGCGCGATTTAAAGAGGTCGTCCTCGAGTATTACCAGGATCAGGAGCGCGTGAAGGTGCGCCAGCTGATCCTCGTCTCGCTGCCTGACAAGCTGCGCGTTCAGACGCGGTTGCCGGGCAGTGACGAGGTGATGAACCTGCTGGTGAGCAATGGCGAGGTGTTCGCGATGCACCGCCGAGACACCAATGAATACCTGACCGGCAGGCCGACGCAGGCCAACATCGACAACCTCTTGCCGCTCGGGCTCTCTGCCCAGGACGTGGTGCGCGTGATGCTTGGCGGCGCCCCCTGGGGGCGCTTGCAGCAAGAGGAGAAGCCGCTCCAGCTCGAGTGGAATGGGCGCACGGGGCGCTACCGCCTCTGGGTCGAGACGCGCAGGAAGGGGCGCATCTGGCTCGAGGTTCGCCACACCGACTTCGCCGTCGTCGAGATGGTCGAAGAGGACGCGAAGGGGGATGTGGTTTATCGGTATGAGACAGACGATTGGAGGGGGCCTTCAGGGCTGTCACTGCCTGAATATAGGCGGTTTGAATGGCCCGCCCAGAAACTTGACTTCTCGGTAGAGGTGGGCGAAACTCAGGTCAACGTTGAGCTCCCCGACACACTCTTCGAGTTCGATCCCCCCGCAGGCAGTCAAGTCATTGAAGTCGATGACAACGGAATTAGGCGATGATCGATGATGCGCAACTCGCCAGGCGTTTGCTCGACCTCGATCTGGTCGAACGCAACCGCCTCAAGGAAGGGCGACAACTCCAACTCACACACGGCACGACCCTTTACGATGCGCTTATTCGCCATCGTATCGTGGACGAGCGCGCCGTGGTCGATCTGGTCGCCGGGATTCTAAACATCCCATGCGTGCACCTCTCTGAGCGACGCATCGATCGCGAGGTCGCGCGCCTCTTGCCTCCAAACGTCGCGAGGCAAAACCGCGCGCTCCCGCTCGAGCTCAAGCGTGATGGTGGCTCAGAGCAGCTCCTGCTCGCCATGGAGGACCCGCTCGACATCATGGCGATGGACGAGATCGCCTCGCACATCAGCATCAACATCCAGCCCGTGCTCGTCGGTCCGCTCGATATGAACGAGGGGTTGACGCGCGCCTACGAGGCCAACGCATCGTCCGAGCCAGCTTCACCGCCCGCCAGTGATTTTAGCCTCTCGATCAATGACGGCATCGACTTTGGCGCGCTCGCGGACGAGAACAACGGCAAGCTCAACGAGGACAGCTGGGGCTCCTTCTTTGACGATGCGCAATCTCAGGAAGTCCCCGTCGACGAGAGCTCCGTTATCTCGAAGGAGATGCGCGATCGTCCGAGCACCATTCACCTCGATGACTGGGACATCGACGAGGTCCTCGAAGAGGACCCGATCAGTTTGCTCGACGAACCGAGTTTGGCGCACAACAGCGGCCCGGTGGACGCGCTCGATGATTGGGATATCGACGCCTCCATTAACGAAGGCAAGCCCGCGCCACAAAGTCGCCCTCGCATGAGCCGAAGTGGCAAGAAGGGCGCTGGCAACGCGTCGAAAGATTACGGCGCCATCGGTCACTTCTACGTCTACAGTCCCTCCTCGTCGGATGCTTCTGGCGAGATGCCCGCGGCTGATGAGGCCGCGCCGCCGAGCATCCCGATTCCGGAACCTGAGCCAGAGCCTGCGCCAGAGCCCGCGCCAGCGCCCAGGAAGCCGATGACCTTCGAGAGCCTGCTCGAGGACGCGGATCACGCGCCCTCGCAAGGCACCTTCGTGGCGAGCCCATCGCAATCCTTTACCAACGCATCGGACGCGGTCGAGCTCTCGGAGCTGTCGGTGGACGATGACGCCGATCCTGTTCACACGATCGAAGAGGGCGGGATCTCGTTCTCGCTGGAAGAGTCGCTCCCTTCGCGGGACGAGGAGCCCTCCGAGCTCGAAGAGCTCTCGGAGCTCGAGGACTCCGAGGTGCGCTCGTTCACCACCGTGGGCAACATTGGGGAGTTCCTCTCCGTTCCTGGTTTGGGCTCGGCGCCCAGGCCCGCAGAGCCGGAAGAGGATGATGATGACGACATCTTTGATCTCGCCATCGCAGAGGCAAAGGCGAGCTCGACGGGAAGCGCCGAAATCGTCCTCGACGATGTGTTGAGCGTCGGCGCGTTCGGTTCGCCAGAGGCCGGGACGCGCGATGCCTCCGAGTCCGAGATCGTCCTCGATGAGGTCATCGAAGAAGAGGAGGAAGAGGAAGAGTTGCTCCTCGAGGAGCTCATCCCAGCAGAAGAGGAAGAGCAACTTTTCGAGCCAGCGCCTGAACCTGAACCGGAGCCCGAACCAGAGCCCGATCCTGAACCAGAGCCAGAGCCAGAGCCCGAGCCCGAAGAGGAGCCAGCCGCCGAGAGCGCGCCGGAGCCTTCGAATCAGCTCGGACGCCTCAAGCTCAAGCGCATCGCGGTCCCTCGCTCGGCCGCCGGTGTGGGCGTCATCATCGAGAAGCAGAGCCACCGCGAGAAGCAGCAGGAGCCAGAGCCTCCAGCCGCCGCGAAAGAGGAAGAGGCGCCTGCGCCAAAGGAACTCCAGGAGAAATCCATGGGCACCATCCTCACCGAGGATGCGTTGCTCAAGGGCTTCGAGGATGCGCTTGGCGACCTCGAGCTCGACGACGAGCCACCCGCCGTGGCTGCGATCGAAAGAGAACCTGCGACGCGCGAGGTGACGCCCGAGGAGTTGATGAGCCTCTCGAGCGCTCGCCCGATCGGCCAGGAGGAGACCGTCGCTTCAGATGTGGACGGCGCCTCATTGCAGGTGTCTGGTAGCACCGAGGTCGATCCTGACCCCGAGGCGGAGCGTCTGGCCAAGTCCGCCAAGCTGCGCAAGCTCTTCAAGAAAGAACCTGAAGAGGGTGAGCAGAAGTCGATCCGCGAGACCGCGGCCAACGAGGCGCTCACCGAAGAGTTCCTCCAGAAGATGCGCAAGGAGACCTCCCCGGTCACCGCCAAGCATCGCAAGAACAAGAGCTCGCAACAGCGCACGATGGAAGGGATCGCCTCGATCCCGGAGGGCATCTCGGATACGCAGCTCGTCCGCGCGGCGGTCATGCTGCTCGTGGCCGAAGGGTTGCTCGACTTCGAGGATCTGATCAACCTCGCGCGCTCGCTCCCCAAAGACTGAAGAGCATTGCCGGGCAAGAAATTAAGATGGCGGCCTTTTTTATCAAAAAAGGGCGCCCGCTTCATTTCTTTCCCGGCGGCGAGGGCAGCTCACTTCCTCTTA
>JAYZVO010000012.1:0-6221 GCA_036155555.1 Myxococcota bacterium | reverse complement strand
CACCCACCCCCCCCACCCCCGCCGGCCCCTCCTCGTTTGCTCGGCACCGACGCTCTCGATGAGAGCGCGGACACCTGCCGTTCACTCCTCCGAGGAGCCCCCGCCATCAAATCCGAGCTGATGTGCTGGCGCGCTCAGTCGCGCGGGCTTGCGACCCTCGACCTGATTCGATGGGCTCGAAGGATAGCTCTGGAATGCGGCGTACTCGAAGCCCTGGTCGGCGATGATCTGTGGACGGAAGTTTGGATCAGAAGCCATCGTGAAGGACTGCGCGTACTCGCGCAACCTGGCTGTCATCTGGAAGCCCCACTTGTCACGCACCTGGCGGCAGTGATTGAGATCGACCTCGCTGACCAACACGCCATCGCGCGTTCGCGACAACCCTGGCGTCCTGCTCCCATCCGGCGCGGTCACATAACTCGAGCCGTAGAAGTGCCCGAAGTCTTTATGCGCTGGCTTGCCATCGCCCGAGGTGAACTCGTTGGGGAAGCTCTCTGTGCCGATGCGGTTGATGGCCGCGGTGAAGTAGTTGTTGGCGATCGCCGCGCAGCGCGCTTCGATCGGCCAGAGCGGCTCGGAGAGCGCGCCGACGGTGGCCGAAGGGTTGAACACGATCTCGGCGCCATTGAGCGCGAACATCATCCAGTTGAGCGGATGGTGGCGCCCGTAACAAATATTGACGCCGATACGCCCGAACTGCGTGGCGAACACAGGGTGCCCCGTGTCCCCCTCCATGTAGTAGGTCGACTCGTTGAAGTCGCCCACGCGCGGGATATGATTCTTGCGGTGTTTGCCGATGATGTTGCCGCGGTTGCCGATAATCACTGCGGTGTTGTGGATCGTGCCGCCGTGGATCTCATCGCGCTCCAGAATCGGGCTGACAATCACCATGTTGTACCGGCGCGCGAGCTCGGCCAAAAAGCGCGTCGAAGGACCATCGACAGGCTCGGCGAACTCGAGCCAGGGGTGCTTCTCGCGCGTGCAGAACGCGAACGGCATCGTCCACGCCTCCTGCAAACAGAGCACGTTCGTTCCCATGGCGCCTGCGGCGTGAATCAACTTCTCGGTGCGGCTACAGAGCGCCTGGAACTGCGTCTCGACAGGCGCGTCCGTCGGCTCGACGATCTGTGTCTGGATCACGCCCACGCGCACGATGCGCGGCGAGCGACGTTGCTCACCGGTCGAGTCGAAGCGATAACCTGCCACGTCGAAGTCGAACTCCCTGGCGAGCTGCTGCGCTTCATCCGGGATGGGCAACGCCTCGGGCAAGTTGCCATAAAGGATGCGGAACGCTTCTTTTTGATCCTCTTCGGGCAGCTTGCGCAACAAACCTTCCAGGCTCTCGATCTCTTCTTTGGTCGCCATCAACACTCCTGTCGTGATGCAGAAAAACGCCTCGCCAAATCCGCACGGGCCCGCGACTCTTCTCGAACAAGAAAACACCGCGGGCAGCAGGGCGCGTCCCCTGCGCGGCAAAAACGAATGAGAGAGCGAGGATACAAAGCGTTCCCCCTCCAGGCAAGCTCCCAGTATACATGCACCTCTCCGCGATGAACTACGATGGTTGACACCAGGCGCGCGACCGACAACCTTCTATCCAACCGCAAACCTCGAGTCGAAGATGCAACGCCGTGAGCTCGGACCGATCGAACACTGCATGTGGCACGGTGACAAGGTATCGCGCCTCAACTTCACCACCGTCGCCACTATCCACGGCGCGCTCGAGCGCGAGCACCTCGAACGCGCCCTCGAGCACCTGCAAAAACGCCACCCACTCCTTCGCGCCAGAGTCGTGACCTCATGGGGAAAACCCGCCATGGTCTTCGACCAGCAAAACCCCATCAAGATCCACGAACACGACCTTGATGAGCAGGCGACCTTCGCGCTCACAGAGGAGCGCCTCCGCGCCTGGATCGACCCGACAAAGCCACCCCTGATGCGCTTTGACTGGGTGCGTCGCGCCGACAAAACAAACACTCACACCCTGCTGCTTACCTTCCATCACATCATCGGCGATGGCATCTCCGGCACGCTCGCCGCCAGAGACCTGCTCGAAGCCTCCGCAGCCGTCGCGCGAGGAGAGTCACTGCCTGCGCCCACGCCGCTCCCGATAAGAGAGAGCATCGAGCGCTGCGTTCCGAAGGAGGTCCGCCGTAAGGGAATGTGGCGACAGTTCTTCACGCACGCGCGAGGTCTTCTAAGCTGGATCTGGAAACATGGGCGCCCCTCGGGACCGAGGCTCGACAGGCAGCACGTGCGTATTCAGGATCGCCAGATCAACATGGCGCGCAGGACGCTCTCGAAGGCAGAGACAGACACACTCGTCGAGGCAGCACGCGAACACCAGACCACCGTCCATGGCGCACTGGCGGCCTCGATCATGACCACCATCGCCGAGGATCTCGGGAAGACGTCGCCCCTGCTCTTTGGCTCTCCCGTCGACGTTCGAGAACGCGTCGAGCCAAAGGTCGGCGATGACATCGGGATGTACGTCGCGCTCGGCGTCACACTCCACGAGGTCGATCCTGACAAAATCGCGTTCTGGGACCTCGCAAAGCAAGCAAGGGATGACCTCCACGCCCAGATCGAAGATGGAGGAGCCCACACCTTGCTCCCGATGCAAGCGAGGTTTCTGGCGCTGGCCGCGAGGTTGCTGCCAGCGCCTTGGTTTGGAGCGTTTGTCGAGACGGCGCAGCTGCCAGCGATCGGATTGACAAACATCGGACGCGTTCAGTTCGACGCTGACTTCTCCCCCTTCTCGCTCGAAGCACTGAGTTTTGCTGTCTCCACGGGCGTGCTCGGCAAGGTCGGCGTCACCGCGACGACCTACAATGGTGTGCTGACGCTCAACTTCATGGGAATGGACCCCTGCATCACGCGCGAGCATTTGAACGCGCTGGCAGATCGCGTCATCGCGCTGGTCAGGCTAAACTCCGAACCGACGCGATGACGCGGACAACATCAAAGCAACTCGAGCTGTTGTTGTTGCTTGATTTGCGCCGAGGCTTTGCGTGTCCCCTTCCCATTGCCCGCAGCTGCCTCTTGCACGGGCGGCCATGACACATTCGGCCCTCCCGTGAGCGAATATGGCACCATCAGATAACCAGTGAGCCCATCGCCAAAGTAAATCACGGTATTCTCACCGCTCAGGTCCGCGTCATCGCGCGAGCCGACGCCGATCGAGACATCCTCGACACCATCCCCGTTGAAGTCCCCGAAATCCTGGATAAAGGCACGCTCGCCGAGCCCCTCCAAAGCAACCTCGCGCGTCTCGAGGACGACCTCATAGACCACGCCGACGCCTTCGATGTCTTCCTCGAGTGAGGCTGGCCCCAACGGCTTGAGGATGCTCGAGGGCCTCTTCTTGATCCTGACCCTCCTTATCTTCCCAGAAAACGCAGCGGAGCTCTTCGAGAGCACGTTCGTCGACGCCCCCGAACTGGATACAAAGATAGGGTTTTCCAATGTGCTCGTCGTCGCCTCAGCCTCTTCGAGCAAATCGCTGTCGCCATCCTTGCCCTTTGTAGAGACCTGAAACTTGCCCCCCGTGATACGAACCTCCAGCGGGAGGGCTGCCTGCTCCGCTGTAAGCGTCGCCAGGATCACATCCTCGTCGCCCGAATTCTCATCGATGGCGCCCGAAAAAAGCGGAGCACTCACCGCCGGAGGTAGGACGCTGATCGCATCGCCAGCAGGCACGACCTCGGGGAGCGTGTTCGAGAGGTCGACTGTTACAGGAGCCCTGGATGTCGTCGCGACGAGCAACCTGGCAAGCGGCAACGTGCCGTGAATCTCCTCCGTGCCGACAACCTCTCCCTTGGGAGCGCGCACCATTCGCGTGGCGCTAAAATGCAACATGACCGAGTCAGGGTCTGCGCCCGCAGCATAGTCCGCGATCGTCCCCCCGCGAATCACCACATCGGCGTCGAGGGTCGGCGATCCTTCCTTGGTCGCAAAATCGAGCAGCCCGGAACCCTTGATGGAGCCATCCTCATTCATGTCCCAGATGGCGTGCGTGGCCACCTCAGAGTCGACCGTCGCGATGGTGATGGTCCCGGTGCCCTCCCCTGGCTTATCGAATGTCCATGGACTGCCGATGAGATCGAACTCGAGAGGCACGCCATCGATCAAGATGTCACCATACTTGTCGATCGCCATCGTCGCGCCGCTCACACCAGGGACGAGCATCATCGCGAACCCATTCGGCGTGCGGTTCGAGACCTGAACCGCGCATTCCTCCGGCGTTGCACAGGCAGCGGTCACAGCAGCCACCGGGATGGTGCGCAACGCCCCATCCTCGGTGACGCTCTGGATGACCAGATCGCCCGCTGAAGCGGAGGCTGCGGCATCCGTCACGAGCATTGGCCTCACCGAAGTCAACGCATGTGCTGCGCCTGCTTCGACCACCTTCAAGTTCCACTGCGCGATCATCATCGCGCCATCCGGCTCGCCAGCGACCTTTAGCCTGTCACGCCAGTTCCAGGGCCAGCGCCCGAACATCGTGAGCGTCTCCGCCTCGATGTGCGCACCAGACAGACCAGAAGAGCCAAAATCAACGCCCGTGGGCATCTCCAGCGACGTCAGCGATGATGGCTTACCATCATCGTTCACACTGACTACAAAGAGCTCCTCCTCGCCAGCTTCATTGCTCGCGAATCCCACGATCTCACCCTGGTTGCTCTCGACCATGTCGAGCGAAAACGGCCACTGGACGCTCGTGGAAAGCCTCGACCCGAAGGAGACCCCGTCGAGCGAGATCCAGTCGATGCCATTCGCCGAGGCGACCCAGCTCTTCCCGACCTCCGCATCGAGGTCAGGAAGCGAGCCTGGTGAATCGAGGACGCCGAAGCTCCCCGCGCCAAGCTCGGAAGGAAGTACCCCACCGATGCCGTCGAGCTGTCGCTCCAAAACCACCTGGTTGCTCGAATCACTGGAAAACACGCGCACGATCGCCAGCGTGTTATTCTCCGTGATGGCCACAGCGCGGACCCCGAGGTTGCTCCCCGAGCTCGTCTCCTGGGTTCCAAGATGCGTATCCAGAATGCGCACAAGCTTTGGCCCCGTGTAGGCGTTCTCATCGAGCGTATGAGAATCCAACAAGCTCGTGTCCAGATTGAACTTTGCAAGGTGCCCAGTGAACTGCCCTGTGGAGGCGTCGAAACCCCACCAAATCACTTGCACCGCGTTACCCACGAGCCGGACCTGAAAATCACTGGTCGCGAGGTTGCCCACGGCGACCTCGATCGTCTCGTGGACGCGCACGCTGGGGTTCGTCGACTGCAAGTCGACGTCAAAGATCTCGACGCCATCTCCCGCGCTGTTCACCATCGCACCAAAGAGCACGAAGCCCCCATCTACAGCGAGCTTTTGGACACCCAGGCCGCGCTCGCCATAGCCAGCAGGGAGCGGCACATCATCGAAGGTGTCTTGAATCGGCGCGAGCTCTGTATTGGAGAGGTGCCACCGAACACGACTGGCAAACGCCTGCCCTGTGGAGTCCTCGAAGCGCAAGGATTCCGGCCCGAGCAACTGCTCGTAAGGACCAGCGGGCGCGCTCAGGCCAGAGGTCGTGATCAGGCAACGCCACGCATCCTCTGACTCCTGGCAATCGACCCCGTCGACGCTCAGCGCCTGCGTCGTTTGCTCGCCGCGCTGGCGCGTCACATCGACTCGCTCACCGAGTTGCGCCGAGGAGAGCGGCGCGTTGCAACTGACCACCCATGTCAGCGGCCCTGGCTCGGCATCGAGCGGCAGCGTCGCAGGCGCGATATGTTGGACAAAGCAGGTCGCGTCGACCTCTTCGATCGCCATATCCTCGGGCGACCGCATATCGGGTTCGCCCCCCAGATCCTCGCTCATATCCTCGCCCATATCAGGGTCAGGTTCGCCGCTCATATCCTCCGGGGAGGTTGTCATATCCTCCTGTCCTTGCCCGAGGTCGACCCCGTTGTTGTCCTGATTATTTGTAGGCGGGCATCCAGCGAGCACGGTGGTCACGCTCGCGAGCATACAGAGCATCCAGGTCGTATGTTTTTGAAGCATCCTCTCTCCTCATGCGATAAGTCATTTCGAGTGCACCGCCTTAGCATAGCAAGCGGTGCGCCAACACCCGTTGGAGGCAGAAAAAGGACGAAAAACAACACCTCGTGAGGGGGTAAAACAAGGGACCGACAAGGCTTCTTCGATAAGAATAAGCAATGAGAGGGTTCTGGCGCGTCCAC
>JAYZVO010000011.1:0-8589 GCA_036155555.1 Myxococcota bacterium | reverse complement strand
GAGAGAGACACCTCGAGGTGTCTCTCTCGCCGCTCTTTTTTGGGCACGGGAGATTTCGAAAGGTCTAGCCTTTCGAAATCACCAGCAGAGGTTGTCCTGCGACCACAGGGGTCGCGTCCTCGACCAGAAAGCGCGCGATCTTGCCGGAGGCCACGCCATCGTAGGCGATCGGGTAGAAGAACTTCATCACCTCGATGAGTCCGACGGTGTCACCGCTCGTGATGGGGTCGCCAAGCTCCTTGAAGACGGGGTCTTCAGGAGAAGGGGAGCGGTAGAAGAGGCCATCGGTCGGCGCGTCGAAGGTGACCTCGTTGTCGCCAAGGTCCAACCCTGCGGTCGCGCCAGATGCGCTCGCGCCGTCGGTTGCCTCTGCTGCGGTCAGGGTGAACAGCGTGTCACCGTGCGCCACGGCGCGTTCTCTGGAGCGATCATCGAGCTGCACACGCCCCGAGATGCCCTGAGGCGCGAGCACATGCACGCGTCCTTTGAGCACGCGCAGCGTGCCGATGCGTTGCCCTGCTTCGATCAGTTGCCCTGCCTCGACCGAGAGCTCGAAGCGGCCGATGTGCGGAGCGCCCAACAACGTTTGGCCATCTGCGCCCGGAGCGGGCGTCGCGATGGCCTCGAGGCTCTTGTCTGTCTTGCTCATGGGAGTCCTCCGTTCAGCGGGCCAGGTGTTCGGCGATGATGTCGAGATCGTGCAGAGACCAGATGCGCGGGTTCTTGATCCTCCGCGTGCCGTGGGTCTGGTAGGTCATCTCGACGATGGTTTCCAGGTAGCTTCGGAGCTCACCGAGTCCGACGATCTCGTCCGTGTCCATCTGACGCGCTGCGGCCCAGGGGTCCATGTCGTTCTCGATGCGCTCCTCGATCGCCGCCATCTGAGCCTCGATCTGAGCGCGCTCTTCGGGGTCCTGGGTGATGATGTTGTAGTTGTCATCGAGCTTGGTGTTCATCGCGCCGATGGCCAACGTGCGACCTTCCATCACCGCCAGCCGCGTCAACGGCGTCGAGAGCTGGACGACAGGATCGTAAGGCATCCCCGCCATGGCATAATAACCCGCTCCCGATGCCTTGCGCAGCAGGATCGTGATCATGGGCGTTTCATTGGTCGAGTTCGTGTAAATCAAGCTCGAACCATAGCCAAGCAACCCTTGCTTCTCGGCCTCGGTGCCGATGTCAAAGCCCGAGATGTCCTGGAGCCAGACCAACGGGATGCCGTCGTCGTTGCAAGCGCGCGAGAATGCGGCGATCTTCGCGACACCCTCTCTATACAAGATCCCGCCAGGGCGCTTTTTGCCAGGGGCGTTGGGGTGATCGAAGAGCCCTTGCTCGTTGGCGACGATGCCGACGTAGAGCCCCTGAACACGCGCGATCCCCACGATGATTTCGCGACCCACATCGGGCAAGACCTCCCAAAACAGTGAGTCGTCCACCAACCTCGCGATCACCTGGCGCGTGTCATAGGGCTCCGACGCGCTCGCCGGGATGATGCGGTTGAGTTCGGAGGGGTCGTATGCCGGAGGCGCGGGTTCAGCGCCGTGGCGATAGTAAGCCGCCGAGGTGCTGCCGAGCAGTGAGACCTCGCGACGCAGCGCCGCCACACACGTCTCGTCATCAGGCACGCGCTCGTCCGCGCAGTTCGAGAGGTGCACGTGCACGTCCGCGCCGCCGATGTCGAGCGAAGAGAGGTTCTGGCTCTTGGCGCCCTGGATCAACGCGGCGCCCGCGATCACCATGTAGGCTTGCTCGGTCATGTAGACGCGATCCGAGATGAGCGGCATGTAACCGCCACCTGCGATGCAATCTCCGAATACGCCAGCGAGCTGTGGAACACCCGCTGCGCTGAGCTTGCTGTTCATCGCGAAGATGTGCCCCGCGCCGCGCTTTCCTGGGAAGGCGCGGCCTTGCTCGGGGAGAAACAGCCCGGAGCAGTCCACCAGGTAGACCACCGGGATGCGCATCCTGAGCGCGATCTCTTGCGCGCGGATGATCTTCTCGGGGGTGCGTGGCCACCACGAGCCTGACGCCACGGTGTTGTCGTTGGCGATCGCCACGACCCACTTGCCATGCACCTTCACGAAGTGCGTGAGCACACCTGCGGATGGAGATGTGCGCCCCTTTCCTTCACCGAAGCGATCGCCGTAGTTGACGAACGTGTTGACCGAGAAGGTCTTCGTGCCAGGATCGGCCAGCGCGTCGAGGCGCTCCCATGCCGTCATTTTTCCCTTGGCTTTGGTGCGGGCGTGATACTTCTCGCCCCAACCTGCGCGAACCTCCGCGCGGCGCTCCGAGAGTTTCGTCTCGAGCGCTGCCATCGCCTGAGGCACTTCGCGTCCTGGCGGGAGATCTTCTCCGATCGGTTCCATGATGACCTTGGCCACCGTTGTCCTCCTGTTTTATAGAACAAGCATTCTTGAAGCTGTTTTCTGCTGCATGATCGCGCCGCTCAACCCTTGATAAAGCGCTCCAGAACGCTCCCTTCCTGGGTGAGGAACTGGCATGTGTAGCCGCCGTGTTGGAACTCGTCGTCTTCCAGGATCGCCTGGTGGAGTGGGATCGTTGTCTCGACCCCTTCGACGGTAAAGTCCGCCAGCGCTGCGCTCATGCGCGCGATCGCTTTGGCGCGATCCTCGGCGTGCACGATCAGCTTGCCGACCATCGAGTCGTAGTAGGGCGGGATGGCGTAGCCGCTGGTGACGTGCGAGTCGAGGCGCACGGGACCCTGGGGATCGTGCGCTGGTGGCGCGAACGTGCTGATCGTCCCTGGAGAAGGGCGAAACCCTTGCTTCGGGTCCTCGGCGTTGAGGCGGCACTCGATGGCATGGCCCGAGAAGGTGACGTCCTCTTGCTTCACCGTGAGAGGTTGCCCTGCGGCGATGCGCAGCTGCCACTGGACGATGTCGATGCCCGTGATCAACTCCGTGACGGGGTGCTCGACCTGGAGACGCGTGTTCATCTCCATGAAGTAGAGCTGGCCGGTGTGATCCATCAAGAACTCGATCGTGCCCGCGTTGCGGTATCCGACCGCGCGCACCGCATCACGAATCGTCTCGCCGAGTTGTTGGCGCGTCTCATCGGAGAAGTTCGCCGCGGGCGCCTCTTCGATCAGCTTTTGGTGATTGCGTTGGATCGAGCACTCGCGCTCTCCGAGGTGAATCACGTTGCCGTAGTGGTCGGCGAGCACCTGGAATTCGATGTGACGCCCGCCGATGATGTACTTCTCCATGTAGAGATCGGGGTTGCCAAATGCCTTCTCTGCTTCGCGCGAGGCGTCCTTGAAGGCGGCCTCCAGCGCGGAGGGATCATCGCAACGCCGCATCCCTTTTCCGCCGCCACCTGCGGTGGCTTTGAGCAGGACGGGGTAGCCGAGCTCTTCGGCGCGCACGCGCGCCTCCTCGACATCCTCCAGGACCTCTTTCGAGCCAGGCATGACGGGCAAGCCAGCCTCGCGCATCACGCGGCGCGCGGTGGCCTTGTCACCCATCATGCGGATGCTCGAGGCGCGCGGGCCGATGAAGGCGAGCTTTTGTTGCTCGCAGCGTTTGGCAAAGAGCGCGTTCTCCGACAGAAAGCCAAACCCTGGGTGGATCGCTTGCGCGTCCATCATCAGCGCGGCCTCGAGGATCGCGTCGGCGTTCAGGTAGCTTTGCCCCGAAGGACCCGGTCCGATGCAAACGGTATGATCGGCGGCCTCGAGGTGTGGGGAGTCGCGGTCAGCTTCGCTGTAGACGGCGATGGCTTCGATGCCGAGGGCATGGCAGGCGCGGATCACGCGTAACGCGATCTCACCGCGGTTGGCGATCAAGACTCTTCGAAACACTGGCCTGGCTCCTTTAAGGAAGGGAAGGGTGTGCGAGGTGAAACGAGGGATCTGTCTAACCGAGGATGGCGCGCGCGTCCAGCGTGCGCGCCATCCTCTGGGATAAGATGCGGAATCACTCGAAGATGTCCACCGTCTTCGGTTTCGAGGAGGTGTCCTCTCCTCGCCGCATCTTTTGGGGTCCTTGCTGCATCCTCGAGGAATTGCCTGACACCTCGCTGTCACACCGTGCGCGTTTGTTGTAAAGTCGGCGCCTCATTAGCAAGGTGGGCTCAGGAGCAGGTCCAAGTTCTCGGTATCGCTCGCCATCTCGTCACCTTTTCGGAGTTCTAATGTCCGCGAAAGCTTGGTTGTTGATCGGTTGCCTGGGGGGCGCGTTCGCGTTCTCAGGGTGTGTCTCGGATGGTGATGAAGGGAGCAGCGTCGACGCTCCGGCCTCTACCAAACAGAGCTTGCAGCAAGGGGACCGCGTAGCCTCCGCGAGTGCGGCGAGCACGCCGCGTATGTCTTCTGCTCTCGCCGCGATCAAAGGGAGCGAGCGCGTCCGGTTGCACGAGACGTTTCAGGTCCCGAACTTCTTCTGGGTCGCGCGTCCTGCTGGCGCGAACGTCTTGCGCTCCACGCGCCCTGAGCTGCCTTCTGGCCCCGATCTCTCGAGCAATGTGCTCGAGATCGAGCGCGCGGCCAGAGCGCACCTGATGGCACACCGCGAGCTCTATCGCTTGAGCGAGGCGGACATCGACAACGCCATCCTCGAGCGCGTGCACGATACGGGCGAGGGGGGCGTGAGCGCATCATTCACGCAACAACACGCCGGTGAGGAGGTCTTCGGGCTTCGCATGACCGTGATGATGGAGCGCGACCTCGAGGCGATCGCCATCTCTGGCTTCCTCTCGTCGCTGGCAAACCCTGATGGGGATGGCGCCGCGCCATTCGCGCGCGGCGAGCAAGAGGCCATCGGCGACGCTCTCGCCGCAGTCGGTGTGCGCGGTTCAGCGCTTGATCTGGAGCGCATCGAGGCAAGGGCAGGTTACGCGCGCTACGAACTCGCGGCCAGGGACCTCGGGTTCTCATTCCGCAGCCCGGCGCGTATCAAGCGCGTTTATCACCCGCAACCACACACGTTGGTGCCCGCCTACGAGATCGAACTCGACGTGCGCTCGAACGAGCAGGGGGATTTGGGGTATCGCGTGATCGTTTCGGCGGTCGATGGCGAGGTCCTCGAGCGCGAGTCCCTGATTCACAATGACGCATACACTTATCGCGTGTGGGTCGATGCGGACGGCGCGCCTTACTCGAACCCCTTCGGGTTGGCGCTCAAGCCTTACCTGAGCGGGTTCTTCCCTACCGATTACGTCTCGCCACGCGATGTCACCCTCGAGTCGCGCAACATGCGCGGCGATGCCTGGCTCCCCTCCAATGCGCAGGAGACCATCGGGAACAACGTGACGGCGTATGCGGATATCAGCGGCCGTGATGGTTTCGATGGGTCAGACGAGTACGGCACCGCGACCGCGCCCAGCGAGTTCCTCCATGTTTATGACTTCGGGCGTCAGCCCGCAGCGGACAGCGAGCAGCTCCAGGCTCCGGTGGTGCACCTCTTCTACACCCTCAACTTCATGCACGACCTGTTTTATGACTTCGGGTTCGATGAAGCGGCAGGGAACGCGCAGCTGGACAACTTCAACCGTGGTGGTCGTGGCGAGGACCCGATCCTTGCAGAATCACTCGACTCGAGCGGCACCAACAACGCCAACATGTTCACGCCATCCGATGGGTCCTCGCCGCGGATGCAAATGTACCGCTTCAACTACTCGAGCGCGGACCGTCTCTCGATTACCTCGCCAGGCGAACTCGCGGGCGCGTTTCCTATCGGCGTCTCGGGCGTGCCAGAGGTGTTTGACCTGTCGGGTCGCCTCGTCGCTGCATCTGATGCGACGGCGCCTTCGGATGATGGCTGCGAACCGTTCGACAACGGCGCAGATATCGCAGGGCACATCGCCTTCATCGACCGCGGCACGTGCTCCTTTTTGACCAAGGTGCAGAACGCCGAGGCCGCAGGTGCCGTCGGCGTGGTCATCTCGAACAATGACACGCAGCGCCCTGACCGCGTCTTTGACATGGGCGGCTTCGATCAGTCGGTCTCCATCCCTTCGGTGATGGTGTCCTACCTCATCGGGCAGCAAATTCGCCAACAGCTCGCGGTCCCCACCGAGGTCGATGTGAGGATGCAGACGCTGCCGCATCAAGACGCGAGCCTCGACAGTGATATCGTCATTCACGAGTGGGGCCACTACATGTTTGGTCGCCTCACCGCAGGTGGTGGTTCGGACCAACTTGGCGGAATCAATGAGGGGAACTCGGACTACGTCGCGCTCTTGATGGCAGCGCGCGAGCAGGACGTGATGATCGCTGGCAATGATATGTTCCAGGGCGCTTATCCCATGGGGCAATACGCCGGGCATCGCTACTGGACCGGCTTCAGGCGCGCGGCGTACTCCACAGACATGATGATCAATCCGCTGACCTTCCGCCACATCTCGGACCGCTCGCCGGTGCCGCCAGAGCTCGATGATGGCACGGCGAACTCGGAGGTGCACAACTCTGGCGAGGTCTGGGCCAACGCGATGTGGGAGTGTCACGCGGCGCTGCTCAACGAGCATGGCTTTCAGGATGGGCGCCAGCGCTCGCTCGGGTATCTGGTCGCCGGGCTGAAGCTGTTCCCGCGCGATGCGACGTTTGTCGAGGCGCGCGATGCGATCCTCGCTGCGATCCGCGCGACCGACGAGGATGACTTCAGGACCTGCTTCTACACGTTCGCCAAGCGCGGCATGGGCGTTGGTGCCCGCGCGCCAGCGCGCTACACCACCGGAAACATCGGCGTGGTCGAGTCGTTCAGCGTGGGCGGCGCGTTGGCGCTCTCCTACCTGGAACTTCGCGAGCGCGAGAGCTGTGATGACGATGGGTACCTCGATGTCGGCGAGCGCGCCGAGATCTCGGTCGAGATCGTGAACGAAGGCGCCGAGGCATTGAGCGGTGTGACGGTGCGGCTCGAGGTGTTCTCCAACGGCAACGAGAACATCCCGCGTCGCGGCGTCTCCTTCCCCGAGGGGGACACCGAGACGTTGCCCGACCTCCAACCATTTGGCCTGGCGCGCGTGACCATTCCGATCTCACTCGACGAAGCGCTCGGTTCGGACCTGCTCAGTTATCGCATCGTCGCCGAGCATCCTGACGCGGTCGCGACCGCCGTGCTCGCTGACGGCGTATTGATCAACACCGACGTTCAACTCGCCGCGTCGACGCTCGATGATGTCGAGTTCGGTGAGGGGGATTGGGTGCGTGATCGCGACGCGACGCTGGGCCTGAGCACGGGGTGGGCGATCGCTTCCTCGAACGCGAACTCCTACTGGTTCGGCGAGGAGGTCGATTACAAGACCGACATCCGCCTCGTGACGCCGAGGTTGCTCGTTTCAGCCGCGGGTGATTTTACCATCCGCTTCGACCACCGCCATGACTTCGAGTTTGGCCAGTACGCCTGGGATGGCGCCGTGGTCGAGGTCAGCGTCGATGACGGCGTGAACTGGAAGGACGTGACCGATTACGGCGTGGACGCCAGATACAACGGCGTGCTCGCCAACGGCGCGACGCTGTTCGGCTCTCCCGCTGCCAACAACAACCCGCTCTCGGATCGCGACGCTTACACGGGCACGAACCCCTCTTACCCCGACTTCGATACGGTGACCTTGAAGCTCGGTGACAGCCTCGCAGGAAAGACCGTGCGCGTGCGCTTCCGTCTCGGGACGGACGAGGGCACCAGCGGCAATGGTTGGGATCTGGATAACCTTGAGTTCGAGGGGATCGACAACATGCCTTTCCCTGCGCTGGTCGACGAAGACTCGCTCTGCGGCGCGGGTCCAAAACCCACCGCCAGGGCTGGCGCGGATCGCGTCGTCACCGAAGGGGAAGAAGTGATCCTCGACGCATCCGCCACCCTCAACCCGGCAGGTGGCGGCCTGACCTACAAGTGGGTCAGGCTCGGCGGGCCGATGATCATGCTCGAGGGCGAGGATCAGGAGCGCGCGTCGTTCGTGGCGCCTCGCGTGGACGAGCCCACCGACAT
This sequence comes from Myxococcota bacterium, assembly GCA_036155555.1. Lineage (GTDB taxonomy): Bacteria > Myxococcota_A > Bradymonadia > Bradymonadales > Bradymonadaceae > JAYZVO01. The sequence goes on along the minus strand of JAYZVO010000011.1, from coordinate 643 downwards.
CGATATCCAGCTCTCGGTCTCGGATGGCTCACAGGAGTCCTTCGATGACATCACCATCACGGTGCGTCCTGTCAATGATATCCCCACGGCGAGCATCGAGGTCGTGGGTGAGCTTCTCGCCGGGGAGACGATCACGCTCGATGGCTCGGGGAGCGAGGATCTCGACGGTGACACGTTGACGTTTGCCTGGGCGCAGACGGAAGGCCCTGGCGTCGTGCTCGAGGGCGCGACGACCGCCAAGCCAACCTTTGTCGTGCCCGCGCTCGAAGAGGCCACGACGCTCGGGTTCCAACTGATCGTCTCGGATGGGAGCAGCATCTCCGCGCCAGCGTCGGTCAGCGTCGAGATCCCGGCGACCGAGCCCGAGCCGATGGAGATGACGCCCGAGGATGACAAGGGCAAAGGATCGGGTGAAGAGGAGGGCCGCTGCTCGAGCGCACCTCCTGCCGGTCAGCCAGGGGTGCCTGCGGCGCTCCCGGCGTTGGTGCTCGGCGCCATCGCCTCGCGTCGTCGCCGTCGCCTCGATTGAGCAGGTAAAGCCAGAGACGCCAACCTCCGCCCGCAACCCGAGGGGGGGGGGGGGGGTTGGTACAACAACGGCGGGGCGCCCCCCCCCGCCCGCGACTGTATTGCACACGCGCCG
>JAYZVO010000010.1:0-4364 GCA_036155555.1 Myxococcota bacterium | reverse complement strand
TGGGCAAGATGAGCGCGGTGATTTCGCACGAGCTGCGCAACCCGCTGGCAGGCGCCAAAGGGCAGGTCGAGCTGCTGGAGATGGTGCTCTACGAGGAGAAGCACATCGAGCGCGCGGCGAGGATTCGTGGGGAGCTCGAGCGTCTCGAGGAGCTCTCCGAGACGCTGCTTTCGTTCGTGAACTCGCGGCGCATTCAACCCGACCTCTATCCCTGCAAGCAGCTCGTCGAGGACTTGAAATCACTGGCGAGGGACAGGCGGCTGGAAGTGGACGCCTCGGAGATGCCCGCAGAATGGCGCTATGACGCGATCACGCTGGTGAGGGCGGTGGACAACCTCGTGAGCAACGCGCTCTCCTTCACGCTCGAGGACGGCAAGGTCTTCTTGAGGTTGTGGAAGGAAGAGGAGCGCCTGCACATCTCGGTGAGGGACGAGGGGCCAGGATTCCCAGCGGACATGGACGACATGTTCGAGCCTTTTGTCACCACCAGGATCAAGGGCACAGGTCTTGGCATGGCCATCGCTGCCGAGGTTGTTCGCGCCCACGGCGGTGATATCGACGCTCGCAATCATTCCGATGGCGGCGCTCTCGTTTCTCTCTGGATTCCTGCCTGATTCGAACCCTGCTCTGTTGGTGAGGTTACTTCGCCGCGAGCTGTACGAGCGCCTCGACGGTGTGAAAGCCATTGGCTTGTGGAGCGCCAGAGTTCGAGGCGGCAGGTCCAAAGGCGTCCTCATCATCGAGGTAAACCAGGTCGACCTTTTCCTGACACCAGCGGATCATGAGATCGATGGTGGGTGTTTCGAGGTCGAGGATCTTGGCCATGCCTTTGAGAACCATCAATCCGTAGGGGAGGTCTTCGGAGAGAAAACGGCTCGACCAATCGGGCGCGTAACCTCCCTCGATCTCGACCATCGGGCACCTGATGCCAGCATAGGCCGAGTTTGTGGCGATGCTCGAGCGCAGGCTCCTGGGGTCCGCGATCTTGTCTCCGTAGACGAGCATCAGCGCGAGCTGGATCGGCATCGCGCCTGTCAGGTCTAGCGTGGGATCGAGGTCGCGCAAGGCGTCCTTGATCTCACACATCTCACCATCGAGCGCGCCGACGATTTCTGCGCTGCGCGCGCTGAGGTTCTCGTAAAAAAGCGGTGGTTCGGGCAGCGGTTCTCCGTCCCAGTGTTCGAAGAGCCCGAACAGGATTCCTGGGTGGAGGATCTGGTTGCCAGGGTTGAGGATGATCACATGGAAGTTCCCGAGCCAGAGCGTGGGGATGCGAATCAGGTGCGCGATGCGTTCGAGGTCGAGCATATCATCGCCACGCATCAACGCGGCGCCCTCGATCACCTTGCCCCCGAGCACCTTGACGCGCGCTCCTGGCGCTTGTGTCTTGCACATCCAGGGGATGGCGATCAACCCGACCAGCTCGACATCCTCTCGCTCGTGTTGGTCGAGGATCGCGCGCGCGGTCCAGTGGATGCCGCCCGTCGACGGGATCGAGACGAGGCGCGCGTTCGGGGAGATGTGCTCGACGATTTGTTCGAGGACGACGGGTTCGCGAAAAGAGGGGAGACAGAGGATGATGACCTCTGCGCCAGGGATCACATCACGAGGTTCGCTGCTGACCTCGACGGGCGAACCCTGAATATCCCCATCGGGCGTCTGGACGAGGACGCCGCCCTCCTCGACCATGGTTTTGGCCAACATTTCGGCCTTCCCACTGGATGACGTGAGCCACTTCACCTCGACGTCTTCTCTGGCGGAGAGCATCCCGACAAAGACGTGCCCCAAATTTCCCGCCCCGCATACGGTGACCTGAACGGGTTTCTCTCGCAGCGATCGGCCCCATACGCGCGCGTCGAAGTCATCCACGGGCTCCCACACGATGAAGTCCTCCGGGAAGAGATCGAGCGCCATCGAGAGCAAGAGGATCTCTTGATTCGTGGGGAGCGCGCGGACATCCTCGAGGATTCTTGCCATGGCATCGCTCGGGATGCCTGTGCGAGCGCAGACATCCTCGGCGCTCAGGCCAAGCGCGTCGAGGTGTTGGCGTAGGGTGTGTTTGCAGTGTAAGTAGCGACGATCGTCAACCATCTGATTGTCCTGGGGTGAGTGAAGGGGTCGAGCGCAGGTGCGCAGAGAGCGCCGCGCAAGCGCAGAGGGTCCATATCGCAGCGAGCGCGGTGAGCAAAGCGGCGGGGCCTCGGTGCGTGGCCAGCATCCCGAGGAGGATGGGGCCGACGACCTTGCCGATGGCGCCGAGTGAAGCATTCAGAGTGTTGGCGTGCGTCGCGTCATGCGAGTTGCCAGCGATGTCGAGCAATGAGGTGAGCATACGAGCTTGCAACGCAGCGCTCGCGCCACCAATGAGGAACACGAGCGCGAAGGTCAGCGCGACGAGCGCTGTCGATGACGCGAGCAAGACGGCCATGGCGCATATCATGGCGAGCAGCGCGATCCCTGTGGGGCCTGGCAAGATCCTCACGAGCCAGGGTGTCAACAGGATCACGCCCAGGATATGCAACGGCGCGAGCCAGAGGAGCAGCTCCTCGGGGAGGCCCGTGAGCTGCATCACCGCGAGCGGCATCAACACGATCCACGTCGCGTGAAAGACGCCGCTCGAGAACGCCCCGAAGAGCGCGTGCTTGCCTCTCGAGAGGATGCGTTGCGATGTGGTCCCCGAGGGCGCCTCGGTGATTTTGACAGCCCCCTGCTCTGCCACCTCGGGTGCTATCTTGATGGCTCCGATCGCGGCCGAGAGCAAGGCGATGGCGCCAGCGACGGAGAAGAGGATCGGAAATGAAAGCCACCCGGCAAACAACTTCGCCGAGAGGGCGCCGACGCAAAACCCGACCGCGCCCACCGAGGTCATCACCCCCAGACAACGAGCGCGCTCACTTCTATCCGTGAGGTTGGAGGTGAGCGCGATTTCGACCGCCACCACCGCCACCACCGCGAGCACGCCATCGCCAAACCTCGCGAGCGCGAGCGCTAGGGGATCGGTGAGTTGCCCGAAGAGGGTGACCAAAAGCGCGTAGAGAAATACGCTCGATGCGAACGCGCGCGAGGGGCCGATGCGCAGTGAGAGCCGCCGCGCAAGGCCCGCGGCGCAGATCACGCCGATGCCCTGTGCGCCCGTCAGCTTGCCGATCATCTCCTCTTCGAGCCCGAGCTCATTGTAGAAGAAGGGGGTGATCGTCAACGAGATGCCGTAAGCTGCGCCCAGAACCCCCCAGGGCAAAAGCACCTCGAGCGTTTTGCGGGGTCCCCCAGGGACAGCATCGGTGTCGGTCACGATTTGTTCGCCACTCGAGTTCGGGTCTTGTGAAGTCGTGGGGAGTTTAGCTACTCCCCACATGTCTGCCAACTACGCGGTACATAGAAGCTCGCGAGCAGCGCTCGGATGACGGGCGCGATTGTTTTCGAGCCTCGCATCATACATACTCGCCATCGCGCGCGAGAAGTTCGAGAAGGCATGTGGAGGGCGAAGTTGGGCGAACCCGACGCGACAAAAGGATGGTTCGAGCGCTTTTGGCAGTGGCGCCATGCGATTCTCTTGATCGGGGTGCTGCTCTCCGCAGAGCAGGTTCGCTCGGCGTCGATGGTATACGTTCAATACCTGCGCGTGCGCAGCATGAGCTTGCAAGGAGAGGTCGGCGAGGTCATGCGACCGATGCGTGACGTGCTCCGGGAGGCTGTGGGGGCGAAGAAGCGCGAGAAGTTTCTCGAGGAGTTTCTCGAGGAGCGTCGTGAAGATGGCGTCGTGTATGTGGCCTTTATGGGATCGCGAGATCGCGAGATCATCGAGGCAGGAGAGCGCCAGATCGCGCCCTCTTACGAGGCGATGTTCGCCGCACGCGATTTCTCGCCCATCAGCGAAGAGCTGACCATCAAGCAAGGGCGTGTGTTTGCCCTCGTCCCTGGGTTCCACAACATCTTCGAGCGAAACACCTACGAGCCCGCCTTCTTCGCCCGCGATCGACCTCCCAAACCTATAAAGAGTGGGCCTCACAAGGCGCCAACATTTGTCGAGAGCAGCAACGGCGAGCCGATCCCGCTGGAGCAAATCGAGGACGAGGAGTTCCACCAGATCATCGACAGGTTCCCACCCGTGCAGATCGTGGAGATGGAGCCGAAGGCGACGCTGGCGATGCGCAACCGAACGCTGGCGATCCTTGCGGTGGGCATCCTTGGAGCGCTGGTGACGCTGCTGGGAGCGCTGTACATCTGGTGGTTGATTGGCAAGAAGCAGCGCGCGGAGAAGGAGGCGGAGGAGAAGCGAATGCTGGCGACGCTGGGCAAGATGAGCGCGGTGATTTCGCACGAGCTGCGCAACCCGCTGGCAGGCGCCAAAGGGCAGGTCGAGC
>JAYZVO010000009.1:0-23178 GCA_036155555.1 Myxococcota bacterium | reverse complement strand
GGATGAGTGGTTTCCAGCAAGGAGGGTAAAGTCGCATTGTAGCACCGCTACCTGCGACTTTCGCCCGACACCGCTGGAGACCGCTCAGACGAGTCAGACGCACCGATTTTATAAGGGCGCCGCTCTAGTGTTTTCTTCAGATGAGACAGGAGTTCAGAACGCGAAGCGCATCGAGATGCCCATGTCCCAAAACAATCCGCGGGTGCTCACGCCGCCGAGCGAGGAGCTCTGGCGAGTCCAGGGATCATCTTCTGAATAAGCATCCGAGCTCGCTTCGAGTTGATCGAAGGTCGCCTCGGTTTGGTACATGTAGCCATAGTGAGTTTGCAGCCCGAGGACCATCGCCTCGAGCCGGGAGCCATCTTGCATCGGCACCCGAAAGCGCGCTCCGAGCCCGAGCGCTCCGAACGCTACGAAGTCATGCGCGCGATCCTGGAGGGTTGGCCCTGTGGTTCGGACCTCGAGCGTCTGCATCGCCCACCCAGCACCGAGCCTCGCAGATGGCCTCAGGAAATTGAAGAAGGTCGGACCATAATCTGCGCCGAGCATGAAGCGGCGCTGCTGCCACTCGGATGTGTACGCGCTCGAGAAGCGGTTGACGCGTCGGTCTCCGATGGCGCGCTGGAACAGGAACAACATCTCGAGGTCGGGGACGAGCCTTGCCGTCTGGTAGGAGAGGCTCGCGCCAAACCTGCCATGATAGTCGTTGTCGTCGATGGCGTCGTAGCGCGCATCCGAGGTGTAGTTCGTCCCGAGGTCGAGCTCGACGCCAACCTCGTCAGCGCTGGCCGTGCTGGACACGAGGATCATGGAAAGGAGCGCGGAGAGGGCCGTAAGGTATCGCATATCAATTCGCATCGGGGAGCTCCTGATCAAAGATGTTGTACAAAAACAAATCGCGTACAACGATCGCGTTCTCGGGCGTGGGCTCGGTGGCATCGAGGACGGTAAAATGCCCCGTCCTCGCTTCGTGCTGCACCAGAATCAACCCATCCTCAGTATCGACGGTGATTTGCTGGCCGATCTCGGGCAGCTCGAAGACTGTGGGTTGCCCCGTCTCCAGATCGAACACTCCGAAGTTCTCGGTTCCCGTGAAGACGCCAAAGGCGAGCTGCCCGTCGAAGGTGATATCCGAGAGCGAGTAGCCCTGGATGGGGATGTCGCGGTTGTCGCGCAGGTCGAGCACCGTGAAGCCGCCCGTCAAGCCTGCGTGAAAAACCACCGCGCGCTCTCTGGCGGCGGCCTCGTCGAGCTCAACACGCACTGGCGCGCGCTCGAGACGAATCGCCTGGACGCTGCGCCCGAGCGTTGGCTGATCGGCGCTGATGGCGATCGTCTCGGGGCGAATCACCGCGACGACCTCGGAGCGCGAGGACCACGCCAACACGCGCAGCTCTTGCGAGAGCTCGTCTCCAGCGGCTTCTGTCGCCGTGTAGAGCTCGATCCCTTCCGCAGCGGTCGCCATCGGCAGGTTGAAGCTGGAGGACTCACCGCTGGCGACATCCACCAGGGTAAACTGCGCGCTCGTCCCGCTCGTGGTGAGCAAGCGCGTGCCTCGCTCGGGGAGCTCGAGCAGCGCCATATGCGTCGGCCTGCTGCCCGCAGCGAGCTGGTTGACGCTGATATTGAACTTGAAGAGGGCGTCCTCGCGCACGCTCGGCTGCACCGAGATCTGGGTCACGTCATCATCCCCCTGCGTGAGCACGTAGAGGTTGATGGTGTCAGGGAGATCCTCGCTCGGCGTCACATCGAAGACAGCCTTGGTGGGCGTTCGGATGGCGTCAGCTTCGGAGATCGTTAGCGGGATTTCGCGCAGTTGGTTCTCGGGATCTTCGGAGCCGACCAACAAGTCGATCAACGTCACCTCGCTGTCCGAGAGCGCCGCGACGAGGCGTTGCTCCTCTCCGCCAAGCTCGAATGGGTCCGCAAAAATCAGCGCGCGCGCCCGTGAAGCCAGCGTCACGAACCTCGCCGAGAGCTCGCTCTGCGTCAAATCGACGATGCCGATCTGGTTCACATTTCGCGCGATGATTCCCTCCTGCGTGACGCCCGAGAAGCTGAGCAGCAAAAACTCACCCTGAGGATCGAGCGTGAGGACCTCATAAGCCGCGTTGAGCTCGAGCGTCGTGCTCGAGAGCTCGTCCTGGCCAAGGTCGATCACCGAGAGGGTCTCATCCTCGCGGTTGACGACAAAGAGCGTCTGGCCATCCGGCGAGAGCTTGACGCTGCCGGGCTCGGCCCCTGTCTTTATACGGTCGAGCTCGATCTTTGGCTTCCCTTCTTCCTTGACGCCATCCACGCGCAGCACCTCTCCGAGCGTGCGGTTGACGTAGATAAAATCACCGTTGGACTCGAACGGCCCGACGATATCGAGCGACGCATTCCAGGTCTCGTTGAACTCGGACTGGCATCCTGCGCCAAGGGAGAGGAGCGTGCTCGCGACGAGCAGCACGAGCGCTGTCCGAGCGCGCCGCGACATCCTTTTGGTATTCATGGTTTCCTCATCACATTCATATGGAAGTATAAGCATAGACATATCAATCGATCCCGGAGTTGAGCTGGTAACCGGTAACGGTCTGGCGCTTGCCATCGACAACATCCACAAACGTCATGCGACCCTGAGGATGCTTCTGGTTGATGTAGACGCGCCGCCCCGAGGGGATGGCGCCGATGCCTTCTGGCAAGCTCGGCACGCGGAAGCTGTCGACGCCAAACGTGAACAGGTTGATGCCGAGCACGTCGCGGTGTGAGTCCAACTGGAAGGTCTCGTCGATCGGGCGCTTGAAGATGACGAAGACGCGAGGGTCCTGATCATCGACGCTCCAGCGCGTGGCGACCCAGGGCTCGTGCTCGGTCAGCACGAGGCGAGGCGAAGCGGTGGCGACGTCGACCACCGAGAGCCCCCAGCTTCTGGCGATGAACACGGGGTCGGAGGGGGATTGATCCACAGGAGGTTCGCCTGCCACGCGCGTGTGGAAGACGATAAAGGTCGCGCCGAGGTCGTCGGGGATGACCGCCTTGAGCCCCTTCTCGAAGCGCAATGGGCGCTGGTCTCCATCGCGAAGATCGAGCAGGAGCGCTCGACGTTGCTCGTCGAGCGTCGTGTAAATCAACGCCTGTGTGCCTGTTCCCGAAACCGCCGCGGCGCCGAGCTTCAGCTCTCTATCCAGCTGCACGATCTCGACGCCTGGCACATCGAGCTCGAACCCTGGTGATGGTTCCTGCCCCATGTCCGAAGCGCCCATGCCCATCTCTTCCTGGGCGACCGCCATATCGACGCTCATATCAGCGCCCATATCGATGCCAAGGTCGACGCCCATATCCACCTCGATGGGCATATCTGCGCCCATGTCACTGGCGTCCATATCTGCCATATCGAACGCGGGCATGTCCTCCATCCCCGCCATGTCCGACATATCACCGAGCATCGGCCCCATATCCGCTGGCGCCATGTCCTCCTGGTCCATATCGAGCAAGCCCATATCCGAAGCGCTCGTGCCCATATCCTCGCTGGGTGTAGGCTCCTCGGGTGGTTTGGTCGCGGCAGCCGCCGCGAGGACACCCTCCGGGATCGTCGCGCGCATGAGCGCTCCGGTGTTGCGCATCATCACCAGGACCTCGAGGTTTTCCGCCTGCGCGAGGTCGATATCAGTCGGGATTTCGGGCAAGTGCACGACGGCTTGCGCGCTGTTTGCGAGGTTCGTCAGCACGATCCCCGAAAAGGTCGCCAACCTGGCGATCGCCCACTTTCCTTCACGGTCGATTTGAACCTCGAGATCGCTCGGATTTAGCGGGATGAGATCTTGCGGGAGCACCGCGACGGGAGGAACCACGCGATCGGAGTCGATCTCGCTGACATCCAGGATGCTGACGCCGTCATCGCTCAACACGAGCGCGCGCGCATCATCCTCACTCCACTGCACGCGCTGGACGTTAAAGCCCACCGCGATCTGGAGCGAGGAGCCCTCGCGAAGCAACGTCACCGAGGAGAGATCTCCGATCTGATCGCCTGTCTCGGCTGCGTCTGCGTCGTAGTAAGCGATCGCGGCGGTGCCAGCAGCGTTCGAGCGCAGGCGGTTCGCGCCAGGCATCACTGGCAGGTCGCTCACCTCGCGGGTGCGTGGGTCGATAACACTGACGCTATCGCTCCCCTCATTGAGCACCATCACGCGCGCATCATCCGAAGATGCTCCCGCCGGGCCAACGATCTCGGTCGGGCGAAATCCCACCGGGACCGTCTTGATCGCGAGGCTCGTCGAGGAGATGATCGCCGCCGAGTTGAGCGTCTCGTTGGCGATGTAGACCTCATCTCCGACGACGGCAGGTTGCGAGAACTCGAAGTCCTCCTCGAGCTCCGGGACGAAGACATTGTTGTTCCCCGAGACATTGTTCGGTGACCCATTACCCGGGGTCGTATTGTTCCCATAGTAACCATTCGCCGAAGTGTTGTTCGGGGCATATATGTTGTTTTCACTGCTGTCATCCGAGGCCGCGCAGCTCGTATAAAGCGCGAGCGTGGCGCAGCCCAGGACGCATACTTTGGCGTATCGGGCTGGTAAATAATTCGACATCAATCGATCCCTGCATTGAGTTCATATCCACTGACGGTGCGCTGCGCGTTCGTGTCGACATCGAGGAATGTGATGCGACCCTCCTGCGTGCCCTGGCTGACAAAGACCTTGCCCGCGACCACGCCGAGCTGGCGCGGTACGCGAGGCAAACGAATGGTGTCCACCCGGTAACTCGACAGGTCCACACGCACCACGCCTTGAACATTGTCCGTTGGCGACGTGATCATCGTATAAAGCACCGCGTCCCCGGACTCCTTCTCGGTGAGCACGAAGTCCAACGGTTCTCCGCCGAGTTCGATCGGGCGGCGGTATCCCGAGAATAGATCCACGAGCGTGAGCCCGTGCTTGTAACGAAACGCTTGCTGCGCTGATGCGTCGATATCGATCGTTCCCTGTTGGCGCTTGTGAATCACGACCGCGGTCGAGCTATCCGGCGTGACCGCCAGCGCCCGGATCTGGTTGAGCAGGGGAAAGGTTCGAAGCTCCTTCTCGCCGAGTGATAACACGCCAAGCTCGGGGAGCTCCTCGAGCGTCGAGTAAACGAGCGCCTGCTTGCGATCTGGCGTCAGCTGCGACAGCCCCGAGAGCACATCCACAGGGATCGTCTCGAGCAGGACCTTGTCCTCGGGCGGCGTCGAGAGCGCCTCTTCGACGCCCACGAGGTAAATGGTGCGGCCTGCGCGCGAGGTGATCACGAGCTGTGATTGTGCTGGCCCTTCGGGCGTGATCAAATCGATGTCGGTGGGAGGTTCGGGGAGCTTGATGTTTCGCACACGGCCGATCTCGCGCTCGGCGAGCTCGACCAGGGCGACGCCGTCAAAGCTCGTCGCGCGAATCACGAGGAAGTCCGCAGCAGGGCTGACCTCGACCTCGTAATCCGAGGGCGCGACCACGTCCGCGAGCGCGTCGATTTGTAGCGGAGGCACGAACGCATCGCGCGTGATCTCATCGAAACGAATGCGGTTGATCCCTTCCCTGCCGACAATAAACGCCTGAGAGCCATCCTCGGCAAACTCGACCTCGCGAATCAGGCGCGTGACAGACAACTGGAAGACCTCGTCTTGCCCCGCCTCGTCACCGAGCCGGATCAAGGCCATCGTCTGGAGCGACGCGACAGAGGTCTCCGAGAGCAGCGGCTTCTCCGGGTCGATGTAAGCCACCAGGTGCTTGCCATCAGGCGCCATCTCGATCGTGTTGACCTCGCGTGGGAGCTTGAGCAGTGAGACGCGACCTCGCGTCTTGCCATCCTGAGCGATCTCGTCTGCGCGAATAATCGCCAGCGTGGAGTCCCCCTCGCAAAGCACATAAGCGATGGCACCCTGCCCTTCGACCTCGGCAGCGCGCACCACCGTTGGCCTCAAGCCAACGCGCAACGGGACGACGCCAAAATCACGGCCATCGATCCTTGCGACCGTCTGGCTGCTGTCCGAGCTGTTCGGCACGAACACATAAGAGGACGTCGTGGCCACCTGCCGGACGAGAAACTCTTCTGTCTCGGGAGGTGGTGCGGTCGTCTGGTTGTTCGATCCGACGCTGTTGTTCTGGCCACCAGGCGAGCTCGTCTGGTTATTGCCATATTCGTCGCCTATGCTCGGATCATAAGCCGCGTCACCGCATGCGGTGAGCAGAACGAGCAGCGCCAGTGAAGTCAGGATTTTGGGTGGGGTTGGTATCGATGCCAGAGGAGGCATCCCCACCGATCGTGATCGGTTGGAACGTCGCAAAACAATCTCCCATCATATGCTTATGTATTTCGGGACATTTTAGAAATGTCCCCGTAAAACGTCGACGCCAAAAATATAAGAGCAGCGCCTTCACATGGTTTCACTAGACCAGAACACGGGCCTGGATGCAAATCATTCATCCCCGGTCGGTTTTTCCTGTGAGACAAGACCAGCAGCGCGCGCGACCTTGCGTCTCGCGAGCCAGGTCCAGATCAGCCAGACCACCACGCCGAGCACGACGATCGCGGCGACCCCTCGCTGCGTGTTGGCGACGTAACCCCGGACGACATCGATCTGGGAGTGAAACGCATACCCGAGCCCGAAGATCAACGGCACAGTGATCAGCGCCGCGAGCGCATCCCAGAAGAAAAACACGCGCGGTTTGACGCGCTCGATGCCAGCGATCACAAAGACCACCGCGCGCAACCCCACGATAAACCTGCCAAAAAAGATCGCCTGCGCGCCCCGGCTGGCAAACAGCCGCGTCACACGCTCTCGCCGCGCTGGCGTCACGATCCAACGCAGCGGGCGCCTGGCGAGCATCGGCTCGCCAAAGCGATAGCCCAGGAAAAAGAGCACGGAATCAGCGCAGAGAACCGTCGCGTAGAGCATGGCGAGCACGGACCACCACGTCAGCTTTGCCTGATGCGTGATCACTCCTCCAGCGAGCAGCAAACCATCCTCTGGCAGCGGCGCGCCCACGCCTGCGGCCAACAGGCCAGCGATGATAAGTGGAATGGAGCCCTTGGCGAGCAAGTCTTCGAACACAGAGGATGCCTTGATGTCGTGTGGCTTCGCGAAATCACTGCTGTGGCATGCCACAGCAGCTCCGGTTTGAGCAAGCTCACCGAGCGCTCAAGGCTTCAAGCGCTCCGCGAGGCGCGCGACCCCCTGCTCGAAGTCCTCGACGCATGGAATCCCGAAGCGCTCGCACACGATATCGACGTTGCCCTTTCGCCAGAAACCCTCCGGGCAACACACCAGCACCTTGCCGCTGGCTGCGTGCAGCCCGAGCTCGAGCAAGGAGATCGGCGACTTCGTACCAGGCGCGAAGTAGAAGAAGATCGTATCGCATCGCTCGAGCATGTCCATCTCCCAGGTGACCTGCTCGTGAAAGGTGGCGTTCTCGCGGCGCTGTTCCCACGAGCTGTCCCAGTCATCGCGCCTCGGGTTAAGCAACACGGCGCGCTCCGAGAACGCCTCTAGCTCGAGCGCGATGGCAGCCTGCCAATCCTGCGCTCGCCCCATCTCGATCGAACCCGCCAGAAAGATGGTGTGATGCTCGTGGAAGACATCCTCTGGCACGACGGTCGGGGGTTTGTAGACGGTGATGTTGGCCACTGCTCTGCTCATCTTGATGTTTGCTCGTGAAGCACTCTGGGAGAAGGTGGCGCGGGAAAATGGGGGGCGGGGTTTTGATACCCGATCGCTCCCCCGAAACAAGTGGCAAAACCCCGCCCCCCATTTTCCCTCAGCCACGCGAACCCTCAGAAGAAGGCCAACCGGAGCGTACGCTCGGGGATTTTGCCAACATCGCGCATCGCCTGGCGCGTGCCCTCTGAGATCGTTCGCGAGAGGCTCAGGTTGGTCAGCTTCTCCGCAAAAATCGCATCGGAGATCGCGAGCGCGCCTCCGTCATCGACGCCGGAGTACTTCAAATCGAGGGTCTCGAGGTTCTCCAAACGCGTGGACTTTGCGAGCGCGACGACCCCATCATCGGTGATATTGTTGCTCGACAGGGTGAGCTTCTCGAGCTTTGGCGCGAAGGTCGCCGACGCGAGCGCGCTGGCGCCTTCGGCGCCGATGCTGTTCCAGCCAAGATCGAGCTCCGTGAGGTTGGAGAGGTGCGGCGAGCCTGCGAGCGCGACGCAACCTTCATCGCCGATGCGATTGCTCCCGAGATCGAGCTTCTCGAGAGAGGAGAACGACGCGGCCTGGGCAAACGCCACGAGGGCAGCGTCATCGATCTGACAGGTGTTGATGGCAAGTTCTTCGAGCGCGGTGAGGTTGCCATCGACCAACGCTTCGACCCCCTCGAGAAAGAGCCGGTTTCCGCTCAGGCAAAGATACTCGAGCGTCGAGAGCCTCCCCGAAGAGAACATCTTGCGCACACCGCGCGGCTCGACGCCAAAGTTTATGAGGTTCACACCTCGCAGCTCTTGCCACGGGAGCGAGCCAAACCACTCCCAATCCACATAAGGATCATCCCTGAAGTCGCCCATCGCCACATAAGTGATGCGATTGATGGCGTCGAACATATCGAGCCGATCGAGATCCTCGAAGTTGTAGAGTTCGGTGCGAAAGCGCAGGAAGGGCGCGTACTCGAGCAACGATCTGACGCGCGCGTTGTCGAGCCCTGTGCTCACCGCGTGTTGGCGCCAGAGGTCATCGTGCTCGAGCAGGTATGGGAGCAGCTCCTCTCGGTAGCGCTCGGGCTCGCTCTGGTAGGCGTCCTCGAGTTCAGTGAGCACGCTGCTTATCCAGCCTGCGTACTTTTTGGGCTGAGCGATAAGAGAACGTACCGCACCAAAGGTGACCGAGAAGGGATCTGTCGACATCGATTGCTCTTCGTGAATGGGTTTTCAGAGCTGCGACTCGAGAGGTCAGGAGGTGTGAAGGCGTTTGTAAAATTCCGCCAGGCCGACGAGCGCGCCCGGATTGTAGTTCCCGCCAAGGTCGAGATCAAACCCTTCGCACGCACGATCCATCTGAGAGAAGAGATCGAGACACGCGAGCAGCTGTGGAGTGCTCCATTCTCCCCACTGCGTCCTCGACTCGTTGTGGCGCGTGAGCAAGCGCACGGTCCGTTCCTGGAAAGAGAGCAATACCGCTGGCAACACCGCGCCACGCGCGCTCACGTCCCTGAAGAACACGTTCGCCTTTGTCTCATCGCCAAGGCCCGCGTCGAGCTCCCCCTCCCAGTCCTGCATCGAGATCGGCTCCTGACGCCACGTGTTATCGCGCACGCTCCCATACGTGATCGGCGCAGCGCGCTCGGCCAACCAGTCATAGATCTCTCTCCCCTTCTCTGGCTCGAAGGTGCCGAGGAGGATGCGATCGTAACCCTCGAGTCGCATGTCCTCGACGCGCTCGAGCGAGCGCTCGAGCATGTTGTAGCCTGGGCGAGGAAGCTCGTCGCCAGCTTCATGCAGCGCGGTCAGGACGCGGTGTCCTCGTCCGTTGAGCCACTGTGTCATGATCGATAATGGCGCAGGGTTGCTCGCCCGAGGTTTCCAGGCCAGAAGGTGATGACGCAGGTATTCATGCGCCTCCGAGACCGGCTCGAGATCGATTGGCCAGGTGGCGAGCACCTGATCCAACATGACGAGACGCTTCGCGTCACTGACGCTGTTGTCATGACAGATGCTACGCAGCTCGCCCCACTTCTCTTGCAAACTCTCTGCGTGGAGGATCACCTCGGCGGGGCGAAAGCCAACCCAGTGATTTCGCCTCCCCGCGCCGAGGCGACGGCGATGCTGGCAGGTCATCAGGCTCGGCGTCACGCGAAGGAACGCGCTCCCTTTGACGATCATGAGCACCTCGTCATAGGTCGAGGCGTTCTCGAACGCGAAGGCGTCGAGATCAGGTCCCGTCACGTCTGAGAAGACATCCTCGGCGGCAAAGCACCACTCCGAGACGTTGCCGATCATATCCTGACAACCATACGCCGAGCGCGTCTTGCCATATGATCCTACAGGGGTGGTCGAGGTCCCATACACGTTGGCGAGATCCTCGTTGGGCCAGCTGTCTCCCCAGGGACGGCTCGCGCCGTCAGGACCTGCGGCGGCCTTCTCCCACATCCATTCGCTGGGCAGGGTCAAGCCCGCCCAGCGGCAGTACTCCAGCGCGTCGATAAAGGAGACGTTGACCACCGGGTGATCGAGCAGCGCATCTGGTGGCGCGCCATCCTCCCAGTGCTCGAGGTACCCTTCGAAGCCATGCCCATTTGGCGCGTAACCTGTCTCTGCCAAAAACGTGGCGTATTGCCTGTTGGTGACTGGATGCTGCGCGATGCGATACGTCGGAAAGCTGACCCACGCCCTCTTCTTGTCGAGCCAACCATCTCCGGCCGGTATCTCGATCATGACGCTCCCATCCTTCTCGTTGATGGAGACGCGCTCGTCCGCATCGGCCAACAACCGAGAGGCTGTCGCGCGGAGTTCGTGATCCGAGGACGCCGTCGCGAGCTCGAACAGCGTATAAATGGCGTGAATGTTCCCCTCGCTCGCGAGCGAGAGGGTCTCATCGAGGTTGCGCTCACTCATCCGTGTCTCCTCCCGCCGTGACCAACGCCTTGACGCGGCGCAAGATGTCCGCGCCCTCTTCCGGGTGCACCATGTTCAAATATGCCGCGTAACCGAGCAGGTAATCCGTAAACCCTTCCCGACCGCGCGTCTGCGACGCGACCCCATGTTGCTCACAGTTGTGCACGATGGCACGAAACTTACGCCGCTCTCGGCGCGGAACAGAGAGGCCATCATTGACGACGATGCCCGTGACGCGCTGTTGTTGCGAGCTGCGGATGACGCGGAACTTGTCCTCGCGCACCACGAAGCCTTCCTGTTGGCAGATCTGATTGACCCACCAACGAAACCGCCCCACCCCTTTTCCAGGCAAATCATCGAAGGAGAACGAGAGGTCATCGGCGTAGCGCGTGTAGTCGCCGCCCATCTTCTTCGCGAGGTTGTAGAGGCGGTTGTCGAGGTTCCTGCAAATAAGGTTCGAGATCGCTGGCGAAGTCGGCGCTCCTTGCGGCGTATACGCGCGGCGCGTTTGCGAGGAGCGCTCGGTGTAACAACACAGGCGCGCGAGGGTCGGCGCGACCTCGACGTCCTCGTCTCGTGACGAGAAGTTGAGCTTGCCGACATCGTATCCCATGCTCGCGAACAGCCCCACGACGCGCCAGTAATCGATGGTGTTGAAGAAGTCCTTGAGGTCGAACTTGATCAACACCTGCTTGCCAACGTGAGGCGCGGCGTTTGTCAGGGTCGAGCGCCCGGTGACAAAGCCATGCGCTGCGTCATGCGCAGGCAATTTCTCGAGGACCTCACTCAAGATGCGTTGCTGCACATGCCGCAGCTGATCGTTTGGCGCCGCGATCTTTCGCTCGCCGCCGCTCTTTTTGGGGATCGTGAACGTGTTGTAAGGCTTGAGCTCGGACTGGTCCGAGGCGAGCAAGAGGAAGCCAAGCTGCGCCTGCGAGCGGATGCCGAGGAGCGCGCGGATGTCCTCGATGGTGTCCATCGCGGGCACACCCACCTCGAGCTGTCGCCGCTTGCCCGTGGCGTGTCGAAAGATGCCGTTGGACTCGATGCCGCGACGCCAGCCCGTATAATCCCAGCGCTCCCCATCCTTTACTGGCAGCGCGACGTCCTCGACGTTCACGCGCTGCGCCAGACGCAGCGCGCGATCGCGGAACGTGGGGTGCTTCGCATAGCGCCTCGCGATCCTCGCGAAGATGTCCTTGTCGAGGTCCACGTCCTTGAGATCGAACAGGCCAGAAGGCACATCCTCCAGAAGCTTTGGCATGTTATCGCGCAACAACCCGGAGGCGAACACCAGGGCGATATCGTAGACCGCATAGGGTTGCTTGCCGCGCAGGTACGCCATCATGCTATCGAAGCTGCCGGGGAGTCGCTCCGCGTAGTCGATGAGCTCTGTGAGCACCTCTCGATCAAGATCCGCGCCCACGGGGAAGCGACGATCCGAGATGTGCCGCGCGATCAATACGTCGAGACGCGCTTCTTCTTGGCCAACATCAGCCATAAATTTCGCCCCTGTTTTGCTCGATCATGTACCTCACCCTCTATCGAGAGGTTCGTCCATGATGCTTGCCATCGTGTCATTGCAGATCGAAAGTTAGCACTCCGAGCAGGATGCGACAAACCACGCCATGGAAAGTAATGCGATGAACAGCGCGAACCATGATATTTCGATCGATACGAGACGTTTGACCCATACCCTCTGGAGAGCGCGCGATCCTGGCGCCGCGCTCTCCAGAGTCCGCGACGAGCAGGCCAGAGCCGCCGCAGACGAACACGTCATCCTCGAATCACTCATCGACTTCGTGCTTCGCGATGGAGCGCCATACAGGCGCGTCATCGAGGGTATCGCGCTGCTCGCAGAGGTCGAATCACCGCTCGCACGAGAGGCTCTGGTCGAAGCGCTCGAGCACCCTCTTATCAAGGTAAGACGCGCCGCCGTGGATGCGCTGCGTGGACGCCACGACCTCCCCTGGGCTCACCTGACGCGTCTCTTGACCCGCGACCCCTCGCATCATATCCGCATCGGCCTCATCGACCTGTTGGCCGAGGCGCCCGAGCCCTACCGTTGGGATATCGTCCTCGGCTGCGATGATCCTCACTGGAGGGTGCGAAAGCAGGTTTTGACGGTCGCGCAAGCGAGAGCAGAAGCTGATGGCATCGAACCGACGCGCGAGAGGTTGCTCGCAGAGCTCGCGCAGCGAGGTTTGGATGGGGACCTCTCGCGTGGCGTGGTGGCGTATTTTGACCTCTACACCAAGCCCGATGTCTCGATCGAGTCGTGCCAACCCGACGCGGTGGCGCTCCCGCTGGTGCCAGATCTGGCAACGCGTGACTGGTGGCACGAGGAACCTTCGCTGACGCGCGCCAACCTCAAGGCGATGGATCGCACACGAGCGAAGGAGGAAGATGTCTGGCTCGTCTGGGCGCTCTCTCACCCTGATGACCGCGTGCGCTCGATGATCATCACCACGCTCGCCAGCGGCATCTCGCCAGAGGGTGTCCTCTCTTTCCTGATGATGGCATCGGACCACAGGTTGCCCGGCATTGACGAGACGCGAGAGAAGTTGCTCGGGCGCGTCAACCACGACACGCTCGAGCGGTGCGCCTGGCGTATCCTCGAGAGCATCCAGGAAGGGAAGCCACTCTGGGAGGTGGTTGGAATCCACGAAATCCAGGTCGATGAGGCCGCGCTCGAGGCCTGGGCGATGCGTTGGCTCGCGCAGCGCATCTCGTCGCGCGCCGAGCTCGACGCCTCCGCGCGCTGGAATCAGGCGTTCGACTCGTGCCTTGGTTCATCAGACGCGGTCAAACGAATCGCCGCGCTCGATGTCGCCACTTCCCTGGCAAAAGAGATCCCCGCGTCAGCCATCGCTGACGCCTTCACGCACCGAGATCAGGAGGTCGCCTGCGCGGCGGCCAATCATCTGGCCAGGGGGAGCGCGACTTCCCCGAGTGACTCGCTCTTGGGCGCGATGAATGTATCACCACACAAAGCGAGCGCGTCCTTTCGCTGCGTGCAGGCGCTTGTTTTGGTGCGGCATGCGTTGCACGAGCACCAGGAGGCAATCGAAGCGCTCGGGCAGGATGGGCACACGACCGTTCGCGCTGCGTGCGCGACCGCGCTCGTCGAAGCGCTCGAGCAAGAGAGCGCGCTCGAGGCAAACGCCAACGCGCTGCTGGCGTCCGCGCAGAACAACGCCCCGGAAGTCACCGCGATGGCAAAATCACTGCTCGAGACCGTGCGCGCGAAGCGACTCCCGGAGTCCTCGCGAGCGCTGCTCCAGCGCTTGCAGCAAGATCCGAGCGCGAGGGTGCGCGCCGCAGCGCTATCCAAAAAGCACGCCGCGTGGATCGTGGAAGATCCAACGCGCGCGACCTCGTGGCGTGTGCTGGATACCGCCGCTAACCTCTGCAAACGACGCCTCGAGCGCATCGTCCCCCTCGATTGGCTCGAGCCAATCGAGCCTTCACCAAAACCCGCGCCAAAGGCACCCGAGCGACCCACTGCCATCACCTCCGCATCGCAGGCCGACGAGCGCCACGACGATCGAGAGGATGTCGGTGAATGGTGGGAGCGCGTGCCGTTGGGGAACACATCGCTTTCGGTCTCGAGGATGGGGATCTCGGGCCACTACGCCTTGCCGGAGCGAGGGTTCGCCGAGGCCCTCGAGCGTGGGATCAACGCCTACTTCTGGGAGCCGATTTACATGTCGCAGTCGCGCTTCTTCAAGCCTCTGAGCAAGCAGGCAAAGAGCGACCTCGTGATGTGTTGTGGGACGTTTGAAGCGAGCGCGCATGGTTTGCGGCGAGATCTCGAGCGCGCGCTCGCGGCGATGGATCTCGAGCAAATCCAGGTCTTTTATATCTTCTGGATTCGCGACAAGGAGCGCCTCACCGACGAGCTCCTCCTCGAGATGGAGCGTCTAAAGTCAGAGGGCCTCGTCCACACGTTCGGCGTGACGACGCATTCGCGCTCGCTGGCGCGAGAGTTCGTGCAGCAATGGCCCGCCGTGATGGTTCGCCACAACGCCGCGCACACTGGCATCGAGCGCGACGTGCTGCCTTATGTCGATCCGGCCAAGGCCGGGCTTATTACCTTCAGCAACCTCTGCTACGGCCGTATGATCTCGGAGCTCCCGGGCTGGGACAAGGGGGTCCCCTCTGCGGCGGACGCTTATCGGTATTCGCTCACTCAGCCAAATGTCACGGGGTGTTGGTCAGCGCCGAGCACGATCGCCCAGCTTCGAGAGAACCTGAGCGCGCTGACGCGAGGACCGATGAGCCCCCGAGAGCTCGAGGCGATGCGGGACTATGGTCGCGCTCTCTACCGTCTCAACACAGGATTTAACCGCTTCGTGCGCCTCCTGTGAGCATTGCGACGGCGCAGATTTTTTGTCATACTCATAAGCGTGAGACGCAGGCGTCTGTGGATAGAAGGTCAGCGTTAACTGCGGCGTTACGCCGCGGATGAATATCGCCCGTGGGATGCAAATTCCGCGGCGTAACCTCTCCCATACAGGTACGGCAAATGTCGCGCCGCTTTCCGTTGAAGGTCAGTGAACTCCATCCACAGACGCCCGCTTCCTCCTCTCACTCCCCCACACCATCAAGCCTATCTTCGCGGCTTCGGTAACGTTCGAGCAGCGCCTCGATGCGTTCGATGAGTTCCTTGCGTCGCGCCTGGATCGATTCGAGCGTGGAGGTCTTTGTCGCGCGCAACCAGAGCTTGCTGAGCGCCGCGCGCCGTCGCATCACGCCCTCGACAAAATGCATCGTGACCAACCCGAGCAATGGCGCGAGCACCACGACCGCCACGCCCGCCCACACGTTAAAGAGCTTCCACGCGATCAGCCCCTCCAGCACATACGTCAACGGCATAAAGACAAGACCAGCGATCGCCTTGATACTCGAGACCACATCCAACTCGCCGCGCGCGATGGCAAAGCTTAACGGGCGTATCAATCGATAAGGGAGCCAGCCAAGGATCGCGCCGAGTAGTGCGAACGGCGCGAGCAACAACTGCCAGAGCGCCGCGCCCACGATACGGCCCGTGCGTACCTCCACGCGCTCGAGATCGAGCGGGTTCTCGACGCCGACCGCCTCGAACATGGTGACAAAACCGCGAACCTCATCGACGAGCTTTTGCGCTGTGGCGGGCTCGTGCTCCTGGAGCCAGCGGAACCCTGCAGCGAGCTCCCTGGCGCGCTCCTGACGGTCTCCCATTGCGTCTAGCGCGCCCTCGTTCATCCAGCTGGCGACGGCCAGAAAACCTGCCCAGAGCTCACTGTCATCGGCCTCGAGCATCACGCTGCTCAACGCCTGTGCGATCTCGTGAGTCAACGCTGTGGCGGCCTCGTATGGCTCCTCCTTGTGGAGTTGCTTGTAGGCATCGATATCGAGAGGTTCTCCGACGACCACCGCGGCGCGCGAGCGAAAGACCTCCTTGTCTTCGTAAATCAACCCGACAGGGAGGATCTTGACGCCGAGCGCGTAGTTGTTGTCCGCCTCGGCGCCGAGCGCGATGCGCGCTGCGCCCGTCTTTAAAGGGAGCAGCTCGGTCGCATCATGCGAGACCCCCTCGGGGAAAATCATGAGCGCACCGCCCTCTTCCAGGCAGCCCTGACATGCCGAAAACATCGACGCGTTCTTCCCCGTGTCCTCGCCATCCACGCGCCTATAAACAGGCAAGGAGTCGAAGGCTTGCATCACCGTTTTCGAGATCGGGTTCTTGAACAACGTGCTCTTGGCCATCCCCTTGACCGGATGATCCAGCGCGATCCGAACCATCAACGGATCGACGAGGCCGTTGGGGTGGTTGGCCACCACGACGACTGGCCCCGAAGGTATTCGAGCGCCGCTCACCGCGATCTCGCGGTAGAACAACCGGGTGGTCCGCAAGAGAACCAGCCGGATCAGCACTGAGATCATTTTCGCGACTCCTGCTCCAACAACAAACGCAACCCAACACTCACTCAGCTCACTCGTGCCTTGCTTGTCCCAAACTCGGCGAAGGGGTCCCTGTCATGGAGTTGCCAAGCCTTGGCCCAAACATTCTCTTCGATGAGCTTCGGGACATCGTCCTTCTGCTTACACTTTAAGATGAGAAGGGCCAGGCACGCGCGAGCGCAACTTCGACAACATCGCCCTGCAACCTCTCTTTCTTGCTCGAAAGGAGCACGATCGACTCATGGCAGGAGACTTTATGTCAAGCGCCTTCGCGAATGGAGCGCGCTGATGTGCAAACGTAGCGCGCTCGAGCGCGCTACGTTTGGATGCGGTTGTGGGAGATATGTAGGATGTCCTGGAACGCGTTGGTGGTGACAATGTTCATCGAGCCAACGTGCTCGCGAATGCGCTCTGGTGCGTGGAGTGGGGCGCATAAACGTGGGGGAGTTGCTTCTCGGTTCGAAAGATCGAGGGCGCTCCCTCGCGTGTTTTCTCGCGCATGAATGCCTCGCGCCCTCCCCTGGTATCCAGCGCCGCTCGGAAGACGACCCGATCCAAACGACAACAGAAGTAAGGAGTCACTATATGGACTCCTCTCAGTCCTCTTCGTCTGCGCGTTGCGCGAGAACAACCGCGAGTTTTTCGATGAGTGATTGCTCGAGCTCGGGACGATCCGAGAAGGCGCCTGCCTCGAGTCGAGCGCGGATGGCGTTGACGAGGCTCTCGCGGACGATCTCGGAGGTGGATTTCCCTTCGCTCGCGAGCTCGAGAAGCTCGAACTCCGGCTCGCTAAAGCGCACCGTCTTTCGGATCATGCTCGGGCGCTTCATCCGTGGTGCTCTGCCAACCTTGGAGGGAGCGCTCGGATCTTTGGAGGACTCATCGAAGCCAAGATCGAGCGCGAGCTCTCTGGCCTCCTCGACGCTGATCTGGAGCCTGATCTTCTCGCCCCCGCGCGACTGCTCCTGCACTCTGTCCTTGTGGCGATGGAGCAAATCACCAAAGGGATCATCGAGGTACGGATCTTCTGTATCAGACATGGTCACCTGGCCAACAACAGGATGGATGAGTGACGCCAAAGCGCTCTCATCGTCACCTCGCGCATCATACACGAGCGATGATGAACAAACACTCCGCTATCCTTGTACGCGTTCGCGATCCCCCAAATCCACCACGCTTTGTCTCGTCGATCCTCAAAACCCACTACGTTTTGTCCTGCTGATCCCCAAAACTCACCACGTTTTGTCCTGACGATCCCCCGATCCTGCTACGTTTTGTCTCCGTAGATCCCCGAGATTCGCTACGTTTTGTCCTGGTGATCCCCCGAATCCACTACGTTTTGTCCCGAGAAGTCGAGTGATTTTCGCCATCCTCGCCACGGCAACAACATCGAACAGCGAGCTCGATCCCCCGAATCCGCTACACTTTGTCCTCACAGATCCCCCAAATCCACTACGTTTTGTCTCGCCGATCCCCCGATCCTGCTACGTTTTGTCCCAAAATCGCAGATCTTCCACTACGTTTTGTCCTGCGATCCCCCGAATCCGCTACGTTTTGTCCTGCCGATCCCCCAAATCCACTACGTTTTGTCCCGCGATCCCCCAAATCCGCTACGTTTTGTCTCGCCGATCCCCCGATCCTGCTACGTTTTGTCTTGATGCTTTTTTGCCTCACAGACCTGAGCTTCTCATTACATGCGATGATCAAGCAGCTCTGAGGGGGTCCGGGGATCGACAGAGAAAGGATCTATAGAGAATTCTTTATAGAGAATTCTCTGTAGAGAAGAATCACCGAGGGGCTCCCCTCCCTTTTGGGGAGGGAGCCCCTCGGTTCTTTTGAAAGAGCAAGGGAAGAACATTTGTTTCGTCAGACGAAATTAATTTCGTCTGACGAAACCTGAAAATGGTGAGAAAGGATCTCGAACCCACACTCCTCGAGCATCCAGGAAGGAGGAATCCTTCGTGAAATCCAGCGACGCTTTGTGGTTGCCGCCGCGAGGAGACCGGATCGATCTCTGGTGATCTCTGTGCGATCCCCCAAATCCACTACGTTTTGTCCTGAGCGATCCCCCAAATCCACTACGTTTTGTCCCGATCCCCCAAATCCGCTACGTTTTGTCCTGGCGATCCCCCCAATCCACTACGTTTTGTCCTGAGTGATCCCCCAACTCCACTACGTTTTGTCCCGGAGAAATTTTAGCTTGGAGGCAAACTCGTCTGGCGCTTAGGGTTTTACCGTGCACAGAAGCGAGAAGCTGTTCTCCAATCGACGGATTGATGGAGGCCACGACGACATGGAAGAAGTCTTTGATCACGAGGGTATCCTCGAACAACTCGACCGCGCGCAGATGCTCCTGACGACGAGGCACCTGTTGACCAAGCACGGCCCCGAGGATTGGAACTACTGGGAGGTCGAGCAGCTCCCCACGCAGGTATTTGTGGGTGATGCGCCGGTCGACCTGGAGCGCCACATCCAGGAGCTGATGGCCTGGCGCATGGAAGCGATCCCGGCCTCGGCCAGGGCCACGTCTCTGCGAGAGCGACACGCGCTGCTCGGGGTGCTCGTCAAGAAGCACCAGACCCTCGCGCAGCGTTTTGGCCAGGGGGTCGAGCATGTCGAGCGCCGCGTCGAGTACTTCTCGGGGTTCTATCACGCGCTCGAGCAAGGCGATGAATGGCAGCTCGGCGCGAGCAAACCCTGGTGGAAGCCGTCGATGGACTTTGTCCTCGACCCGGACTGGATCGCCTCGGCCAATGACCAGGAGCTCCGCGAGCAGGGCTACGAGCAAATCCACCCGGACGTCTACCTCGAGCGAGCGCGCATCACGCTGATCGCAGAATCACTCACCCTCCCTGCCATCCCCGAGATCGACTGGGCCGCGCATGTCATCGTCTTGTGCACGCGGTCGATTCGAGACATCCGCAAGTGGGGGATGTCGCGTCTGGTACAGCGCACGCGCAGCGAGCTTATCCAACGCTGCCAACAAAGCCTGGCGCAACAACACGCGCTCATCCCGATGAAGCCGCTGTTCTCACTCCCCAGGGAGTCGAACAATATCTCGACCTTCCTCTTCTCTCGCCCGAACAAGCTCGAGCTCAAGGGGGAGACGGTCATCGAAGGCCCGCTCGACTCGGCGATCGTCCAGATCGCCCGGAGAGAACCTGGGCGCACGAGCAATACAAACGACGAGCAGCTCGAGCTCGTCTTTGGCGATCGCGTCATGCTCGCGGGCAGTGATGGCCGCACCGTCATGACGCTCACCATCGAGTCCACGCAGACCGATCCTATCGCCCTGCTCACCTCTGCGGCCGAGCAGCTCGACATCCACAGAGGGATGCTCGAGCACCTTCCCAGGGTTTGTGCAGGGATGTTCACAGCGGCAAAACGCGACCGAAGCCTCGGTTTTGATCACGATGGCGCCTTCTGGGACACGGAGTCCGGCACCCGTCTATGTCGCATCTGCGGCCTGAACGATTCGAACTGGCGCCATCGAAACATCGTCCAGCAAATCCGCCAGCTCCTCGAACAGCTCAAGCTCCACCGCGAGGTCCGCAAGGTCGACGAGCATGGCCGCCAGATCAAGGCGCGCATCAGCGGCCCGATCATCGTCCCACAGCCCAAGGAGCTCGAGCTCGAGATCAACCCTCGCGAGGGGATCACGAGCAAGACCTCGTATCGCTCCTGGCTCATCGACAGCGCGCTCTGGGATATGACCTCCTCGCACGCCGAAGGGGGCGCCCCCGCTTACATGATGATCGACGCGCGCGCCTTCCAGCTCGATGACTCCTCTTCGACGCCATTTAACCTCTACTGGACCTTGATCAACCGCGCCTACATGGGCGCCTACTCGAGCGTCCCTGGTGAACGCCTGGAGTCCGATGGCGTGTTCGCGCCAAAGCTCTCCACGCTCTATGAATGGAGCGGGATGGAGCGCGGCTATCGCAAGGTCAAGCGCATCCGCGAGCAATTCGTCGACGCCTTCGAGCGTATGTTCGAGGCAGGTTTGATCGAGCAGTGGAGCTGCGATGACTTGACCAATGATTCGACCATCAGCTTCGAGGAGCTCATGACTCGCCGCGTCGAGGTGCGCTTCCCCGAAGCTCAGCTGCGCCACTTCCCGAGCCTGGCCTCTGGCAAGGACGCCGAGATCGAAGAGCTCTGACCTTCGAACACATCTGAACCTTCAAGAAATGAAAAGCGCTGATCGGAACCCCGGTCAGCGCTTTTGTTTTGTCTGCCGTGAAGCAAAAAAAAGCAGAAAAAAGCAGCTATACTTTGGAAATGAAGAAATGTGTGTAAGGATAAGCGTCGAGTTCGAGAGGGAACGTGACGCGACAAGGATGTGGCAAAATGATCCCCTAAACGCGCGAAGGATATGCGCGATTTGCTCTTGCACTTCAAGGATGAAGGATGCTCGACAAGCACACCCGCGCCCAGCTCGGGCGCACGCTCAAATACCAGGCACAGCTTCAAGGAAAGACCCAGCAAGAACTCGCCGAGTCGATGGAGATGCACGTCTCTGTCATCTCGAGGGTCTGGCGCGGGCTCTATAAGAAACCAACGCACTACGCCAGGATGGCGGACGTGCTCGGTGTCGAACTCTTCGAACAACAGGAGGAGACCTCGACATCATTTTCGAACCAGGGAGGGTTCACCATGACACACGCACCCCAGGCGCGCCCAGGCGGCGAGCTCGCGGCGCCTCTTCAGACGCGCACGCCCATTTCCATTTCGGTTGCCTCCCTCAAAGGGGGCGTCGGAAAAACGACCACCACGATCAACCTCGCGGCGTGCCTCGCCGAGCGAGGCTACGAGGTCGTCGTGGTCGATCTCGACGGGCAGGCAAACGCCACCGACTGGATCGCGCCCGAGCGCGATCTTGCCATGCCCGGCAGCGGAGAAGTGATCGCGCAGGAGCTCGATCCTCGCGAGATTTTGCACGAGACCACCATCGAGCGCGTGCGCTTGCTCGCCGCCACCGAGTCCTTGCAAGATCTCGAAAAAAGCCTCGGCTGGGGCGCGGAGCGTCGATTGCGACGGCTGATGCGCAAGGTCGACGCGGATATCGTCCTCTATGATTGCCCTCCCAGCCAGGATGTACGCGTCGTGAGCGCGATGATGGCGTCGGACTGGGTGATCGTGCCAGTCAAGGCAGACGCGCTCGGGATCTCGGGGGCCTTCAAGTTCCTCCCCTGGGTGCTCGACTTCCAACAGGAGGATTACAACCCCTCGCTGGGAATCCTCGGCGTGCTGCTCGTGTGCGACTCCAAGACAAAGAAGGTCGCGCGCGACGCCAGAAACATCGTCCAGAAAGATATGGACGGGCTCGGCTTCAAGACCACAATCCGTGACCTCAAGAGCCATGGCGAATGTCCGAGCTACTTCGAGGCGATCACGACCTACGACCGCGACGCCGCCCGAGAATATCGCGCGCTCACCAACGAGCTGCTCGAGCGCCTCGGAGATCAGGCGCCCTCCCCTCGCTACGATATGAAGGAGGCTTGAGCCATGGCGACTTCGACGCAGAACACGCGCCGCCAAAAAGGTGGCCTCGGCGGCGCCTTTAACCGCACGCAAAACCCCCTCAAACAAGCCAACGCGAGGATCGAAGCGCTCGAGAAGGAGCTCGAGATCGCGCAGCATCAGCCAGACGACGCGACAAACGCTCGCCTGATCCTGCTCGACGAGCTCCGCACTGACGGAGACACCCAGCCTCGCGAGTCGATGGACCCGACGACCATCGAAGAGTACGCCTCGCGGATGTGCTTCGATGAGCAGGTCGGCGCGATCCTCGATCCCAAAGGGGAAGCCTTCCCTCCGATCCTTGTCTTCGAGGCCGAGGATGGCTCGAAGTGGCTCGCTGATGGTTTCCACCGCGTCAGCGCCGCCCGTGAAGCTGGCATCGCGCAGATCCTGGCGCGCGTGGAGCCTGGCTCCCAGCGCGATGCCTTCGTGCGCTCGCTCTCTGTCAACGCGCAGCACGGCCTCAGGCGAACAAACGCCGACAAACGCCGCGCTGTCGAGCGAGCCCTGTTCGATACACAGATCGTGACCTACACGGACGCCTGGATCGCAGAGCTGTGTGATGTCTCCAGGCCATTTGTCTCCAGCCAACGCAAGCGCCTCGAGCGCGAGCAGAGCATCGACTTCCAGGACAGGTTGCTCCAGCAAAACGGCGACTGGATGGAGGTGATGCGTGAGCCCGAAGAGGTCGAGGAGACCGCGAGCCAGACGCCCTCCCCTGAAAAACACGCCAGGAAAGCCTCTGGCAAGGGAAAGAAGCTGCGTGAAAAAACGCTCGCGGCAAAAACCAACGCCGCGTCGATCTCGCAGCGCGTTGACTTTGGTCAGGATCTCTCGGCGCTCGATGCGCCCTCCCCTTCCCTTGTCGTCGCCTACCCGACGCGCGCCGAGCACTTCGAGCAGCTTGTCGCCACGGTCGGAGACAAGCTCTCTTGCGGGAGGTTGCTCGTCCTCTTCCCTCAATCTGCGCCAGATGGTCTCAGCAGCCTCGCCAAGCTCGAGGCGCTCTCGTCCGAGCGTGGTTTTCTTCCTCCGCGCTGTGTGTTGGTTCGTCCACATGACCGCCACTTCGTCGCGTTCGAGCGCGACGTGGAGCGCGTGAACCTCGTCTGTGATGCGAACGATCTCGGCGCGCCAGATCTCTTGATC
>JAYZVO010000008.1:0-30759 GCA_036155555.1 Myxococcota bacterium | reverse complement strand
TGAGCGCCCACCCCCCCCCCCATTTTTGCTTAACCCGCTTCCTGAGAGAATCACTCAGAACCGAACCTCAAGCCCCATACCGCTCCCCGCTGGCGAGAAGAACGGGAGGAGCGCGCCCTGTGCCCTGGCATCCTCGGGCATGGGCAGGCGAAGCCCTGGAGGTGTCTCGGCGCGCTTCTTCGAGTTGCCCGCGATCCAGGTGACCAGCGCGCCTGTGAACCCGACCACAGCAACGCCCGCGCCGAGGTACGTGATAAGCTGCGCGTTGTCGTAAGCCGAGGCAGGATAATCACGCGGCGTCGCGAGGATCTTGCGCGAGCGCACCGCGCCAAAGATGGCGACCCCCGTACCGGCAACCCCGACCCCCAAAAACACCAGCGGCGCAGCGCGCACGCTCGAGCCCGAGCGCGCGCCATCGTCGACCTTTGCCTCCGGGTCGATGGAGAGGTTGTACTTCTTCACCACCTTCTCACCAGGTTCGATGGTGACCTCATCGCGAAGCTCCTTGTACCCCTCGAGCTGGAGGATCACGGTGTGCGTTCCAGGACGCATGGGGAGCTCGACGGTGGGCGTGGCCCCCATCACGCGAGAAGCCGTGGTGTCGATAAAGACCTTGGCGCCAGGAGGGGTCGAGAAGACGCGCAGGCTGGTGTCGTTATTGAGCGCGGCGGCGCGCTTGTTGCGCTGCTGCTCCTCGAGCACCAGCGCGCGTCGGCGTGCGTTTGGCGCCTCGGCCGCGTCCGGCATGAGCTTGGCGAACTCGCGGTAGTTCAGGATGGCGATGTCCGTCTTGCCGATCTTCTCTTGCGAGACCGCGATCTTGTAGAGCAACTGCGGATGTGGGAAGAGCGCGTAGGCGTCCTCGAAATAACCGAGAGCTTTTTCGTGGTCATCGCGCTCGGCGTTGGCCTCGGCCAGATCGATCAGGCTGGCGAGCTCGCGTTGCTGCTGTTCGTCGAGCTGATCGATGGTCGGCAGATCGCCCCCTTGCGCGAGGGCAGATGAGATCGATGCAAAGCAAAGGAAGCAACAGACAAACAGCAAGAAAAAGCGACGAAGCATCGAAGGAGGCTCCTGTGAGATGGTGTAAAGCTGGGCGCGGTGAAACCCACGCCAGGCGCGGCAACTCTAACCACCGCGGAGAGCGCATGCAAGCGCGCCAGGACAGTCACTTGTTGAAGTAATTCTCCAGCTTCTTCTTGTCGTCTTTCTTCTTGGGCTTGCTGTCGCCAAAGAGATTTCCGAGCCCGGGGTTCTTCTTGATCTCGGGCTTCTTCTCGATGGTGGGGTTCTTCTTGACCGCGTCCGCAGCGATCGTCTTCTCAGGCTCCTTTTTCTCAGGAGTGGTATCGGTCGCAGCGGTCTTCTCTTCCTTCTCGGGTACCTTCTTCTCGGGCTCTTTCTTTTCGGGCGCCTTCTTGACGACGGCCTTCTTCTCTGGGGCCTTCTTGACCTCTTCAGGCTTGTCTTTCTCGGGCGCCTTCTCGACCTTGGCGGTGGTTTGCGCCGCTGGCGTCGTCTCTTTCGGGGTGGTCTCTTTGATCTCTTCTGGTTGTTTGTCCACGACGGTGGTTTGAGCCGCGACGGAGGTCTCGTTGACGGTGTTGTTTGGCTCGGTCGTGGCGATCACTTCAGGCTCTTGCGTGTTGTCATCCCCAGGTTTCGAGAGGCTGTTCAACACCAACCCGACAGCCACGCCGCCAGCGAGCAGGATGCCGACGAGCACGACGCCGAGGACAGCGAACAGGCCGCTATTTTTGCCCTCTTTCGCAGGGGCCGCGTAGGTGTTGGTCGAGGGCGTCATGCGCTCGTCCTGAACGTGCGAGACGCCAGGAGTGGACTCGGTGCTCTCGCGCTTGCTGCCCGAAGGGGATGAAGACCAGTCATTAAAATCACTGGTGCCGCCAGCCGATGCGGCCATATCCCTTCTGCCATGCGCATCTTCCTGAATGCGAACACGCGCCGCATCCGAGACTGGAGAGGTCATCGCCGCGCCGCCCATCATACCGGTCTCGGCGCTCTCGAGTTGGCGACGCTCGTCGGTGGTGTGTGTCGAGTGCTTGTGACGCGGTTGCATACCCGTCTCGCGTCGCAGCGCCTCGGTCTGGCTGAGCTTTCCGCCAACCGTGGGGAGCGCCTCGAGGACCCACTCGTCAAACATTTGCTCGCGCGGGAGGTCAGGATCGATGCGGACAGGATCGAGATCGTAGAGGCGGCGGATCTTGTCGATGCGGTCGCGCACTTCGCGCGCGCTCTGAGGGCGCCCCTCGACCCCCTTGGCGAGCATATCCTTGACCAGATCCTCGACCTCGTCGGGGAGCGCGCTCGGGGGGAGGTAGTTTCGAAGCGGCGGTGGCGTGGTCTGGATCTGCTGCAACATCACCTGGAGGCTGTTCTGGCCCGTGAAGGGAGGTTGCCCGCAGAGCATCTCGTAGAGCATCACGCCGAGCGCGTAGAGATCGGTGCCCGGGCCGAGCTCGGAGTTCTGCGCCTGCTCGGGCGCCATATACTGAGGTGTGCCGCAGACCATGCCGGTGGCGGTGAGCTGGGTGTTTGTCTCGAGCGCACGCGCGATGCCAAAGTCGAGGACCTTGACCTGGATGGTCCCGTCCGAAATGGGCACGATCAGGAGGTTGTCTGGTTTGAGGTCGCGGTGGATCACGTCGAGCGCGTGTGGTTCGGTCAGCGCGCCGCAGACCTGGTAGACGATCTCGAGGGCGAGCGCGACGCGCATGCGGCCTGTCTCGAGGATGTCGCCGAGGTTAAAGCCGTCGACGAGCTCCATCACGAGATAGAGCAGGTCGCGCTCGCGATCCTGCCCGAACTCGATCAGGCGCACGATGTTCGGGTGTGAGAGCCCAGAGATGATCTTGGATTCGCGATAGAAGCGCTCGAGCGCGACCTCGCGATCGATGAGCTCGTTGCGCAGGACCTTGACGGCGACCTTCCTCCCCACCGAGAGCTGGACGCCGAGGTAAACCGCGCCCATGCCTCCGCGACCGAGCAGCTTCTCGATCTTGAAGCGCGAATCGATCGTCGCGCCGAGCAACGGATCTTCGATATCGGCTTCGAGGGTAAAGAGACGGCTCGAGTCCTTGGGACAGAGCTCGAGTTCTTCATCCTCGAAAACGGACTTGCACTCTGGGCAGTAGAGCTTCATGGCTCACGCTCACGCAAAAAGTAGGGGCATCGGGTCCTTGGACCTGGGCCTCATTCTACTCGCAACAATGGGATCTCATCAAGGAATCCCGGCCAGGCAAGACTCTAAACACAGACGCCTCACGCAACAAAATCATCGATCATCGTATCGTGATCACTCTGATTATTCAGGCGCTTCGAATCGCGGCAACCGTTGACCTGTTTCCTCAAACGGGCTAGTAGCCTTGGATGTGTTTTCCATGTCTCTTTTGACATGGCCACCACGCCGCCCGCGATGGCTTTTTCACGAGCCTCACACCGTTTTGTTACGAACACGAGCGAGGGCGAGGTTGTTCCAGCCAAGAAGACGCGCTATCGATGGCGTCCTTACTGGCAAGGAAAACACAATAGCGAAGCAACGATTTGCCCTGGCATGCATCGAAGTCTCGTTCAGAGCGCCAAGACGCCATGATCAACACTTCGAGGCTCCAACCACGGCCTCACACTGCGATAGCACCAAGGAGACCGCGATGACGACGTCGCCAATCGAAACCAACGACACCTTTTTGAACACGGGCCTCGAGCTTTTCTCCGACCTCCCTTTCAAGGTCGCTGATCTCTCGGCCAACACGGTCCGCTTCGGTCGCAAGGAGATCGACCTCGCGCTCGAGGAGATGCCAGGGCTCAAGGCATTGCGCGAGCAACACCGCGAGAGCCAGCCGCTCAAGGGCGCGCGCATCTCGGGCTCACTGCACATGACCATTCAAACCGCCGTCCTCATCGAGACGCTCGTCGACCTCGGCGCCGAGGTCCGCTGGGCATCCTGCAACATCTACTCGACGCAGGACCACGCCGCAGCAGCCGTCGCCGTCGGCCCCAACGGCACCCCTGACAACCCTCAGGGCATCCCCGTCTACGCCTGGAAAGGCGAGACGCTCGAGGAGTACTGGTGGTGCACCTTCCAGGCGCTCCGCTGGCCTGACGGTCAGGGTCCAAACCTGATCCTCGACGATGGCGGCGACGCGACCCTGCTCGTGCACCGTGGGCTCGAGTTCAACAAGTCCGGCGAGGTCCCCTCGGTCGATACCACCGACAACCGCGAGTACAAGGTCATCCTCGCGATCCTGGCGGACATCCAGCGCACCGCGCCCACCTACTGGGAAGAGACCGCGCCAAACATCCGTGGCGTCTCCGTGGAGACCACCACTGGTGTCAGCCGCCTCTACCAAATGCAGCGTGAAGGGACGCTCCTCTTCCCTGCCATCAACGTCAACGACTCGGTCACCAAGTCCAAGTTCGACAACCTCTACGGCTGCCGCCACTCGCTCGTCGACGCGATCATGCGCGCCACGGACGTGATGCTCGCTGGCAAGCGCGCGCTCATCCTCGGCTACGGTGACGTGGGCAAGGGCTCGGTCGAGTCGCTTCGCGGCCAGTCGGCGCGCGTGGCGATCACCGAGATCGACCCGATCTGCGCACTCCAGGCTTGCATGCGCGGCATCGACGTCATCACCATCGATCAGGCGCTCGAGATCGGCTACGACATCTACTGCACCGCGACGGGCAACTTCAACGTCATCACCGTCGACCACATGCGCAAGATGAAGAGCGGCTCGATCGTCTGCAACATCGGCCACTTCGACAACGAGATCGACATGGCTGGCCTCGAGGATCTGCTCGAGGAGGGCAAGGTCGAAAAGATCGAGATCAAGCCTCAGGTGCACGAGTGGGTCTTCAAGGACACCGGCAACTCGATCATCATCCTGGCCGAAGGCCGCCTCGTGAACCTCGGCTGCGCCACCGGCCACCCGAGCTTCGTGATGAGCGCCTCGTTCACCAACCAGGTCCTGGCTCAGATCGAGCTTCACGCGCGCGCTGAAGAGTACGGCACCGACGTCATCACGCTCCCCAAGCACCTCGACGAGATGGTCGCGCGCCTTCACCTCGACAAGCTCGGCGCCCAGCTCACCGTCCTCTCCAAGGAGCAGGCTGACTACCTCGGCTACGACGTCGCTGGCCCCTACAAGCCCGACCACTACCGCTACTGATACGAAGCGATCACCATCGCTCGCCATCATTTAAGGGGCGTGGTAGAGGTTGGCCTTTGAAAAGGGCCAACCTCTACCACGCCCCTTCTTTTTGTTTTGTGAGCGAGACGATGTTTCGAGTCTGGAGCGAACACCTCCCCTTCGACGTGGCGCGCAGCAAGGACGTGCTCGACCTGTTGGTTCAAGGACCGCTGCATCCTCTGTTCGCCGTCGCGCCAGGCGCAGATCTCGACGAGCTCGCGCGCGTGCTCGAAATGACTGGCAAGCTCGGGCTCGAGGCTGGCATCTGGCCGCTGCTGCGTGACGAGGACGGCTACTGGCCATCGGAGCGCAACGCGCCCGCTTACTTCGAGTACGTCGAAGGATTGCTCGACTTCTTCGAAGGCGCTGGCGTGATGCCCGCGTGGTTGGCCGTCGACCTCGAGCCGCCGCTCTATCAGGTCTCGGATCTTCGCTATGACCTGCGCTCGCTCGACGAGCTCGTCTCGAACCTGCGCGAGAACTTCGACCCGGTGCGCTTCTCAGACTCCGTGCGAGGTTACACCGAAGGACTCCACGCGATCCGCGCGCGCGGCTTGCGCGCGCTCGCTGTGACGCTCCCCATGGCCGCGCACGACCTGCGTGATGGAACCCCCTTGTGGCAAGACCTGTTCGAGGCGCCCTGGTCACCCGTGCCCTGGGATCGCGCTGGCATCATGGCCTATGGCTCGATGGTTTCGGGGTACTCGCGAGGGTTGCTCTCTTACGAGGACGCTCGCGCGGTCCACTACAGGTTGTTCCGGCACCTGGCGCGCGCGCTCGGCGCGCGCGCGCACGCATCACTGGGCGTGACAGGCATCGGGAAACTTGGCGACGAACCCACCTACGAGAACCCCGATGAGTTGGCGCAGGATGTCTCTGCGGCGCTGGCTGCGGGAGTGGAGGATATCGCGATCTTTTGCCTCGAGGGGCTCGCGGGCAGGGAGGACGCTGGCGCATGGGTCGATGCGATCACAAACGCGAAACCTCGCAAACCGTACATGACCCTGCGCGCAGGTGGACTGCGCATGGGGGCTGCGGCTGCGAGGTTTTTACTGCGCCAGTGGCGCGGCGCCTGAGCGATCCTATCAATCGCAGAGCGTGACCTCTTCGTCGTTGATGCGCACGAAGACATCGCGGATCTTGCGCTCGCTACAACAATCATCCACGTGCGTGATCACGACGCGGTTCTCTCCCTGCACGATGTATTGTGCGAGGTTCGTCGAGGAACCTGTCGGGAAGTACGCGTAGGAGTTCGGGTCGACGATCCCGTCAGGGTACTGGCTGTTAAAGATCGTGATCCTGGCGCCGTCATCGACCTCCAAAATCTCGACCTCGAGCGACTGGATATCGTGCGCGGCCGTGACGTTGAAGAAGGTCTGGAAGTAGGTGAAGTCGCCCCCCTTGCGGCACGCGCAAAGATCGGGTTGACCATCGCTGCCACACAACGTCGAGCGCATGTCGAAGCTGATGCGGTCGTCATCCTCGGGCATCCAGCCCGCGTCATCCTTGGAGGGAATGTTCGCGCTCTGGTAAATAACCGGGTCACCGTGCTGCGTGTACTCATAGTCCCAGCAGAGAGGCGGCCCACCCTCGTGGATCTCCCATGGCTTGTCTCCGCCGCGACCGACATCCAGGCAAGGCAAGCAGCCATTGTCGATCACACCATCGCAGTCATTGTCGATCCCGTCACAAACCTCCGTATCCAGGCACACGGTACATTGCTCGTCCGTCTCGCCATCACAGTCGTTGTCGATCCCATCGCCGCAGATCTCTCCGACCGGGAGGACCGAGCCATCGCAAGCGCCCCACTCCTCTCCCATGCAGGAGCGCGCGCCATCGGTGCAAGCGCCCACGCCGCGTGATTCTGGAGGCCCCGCGTAGCACTCGCCAAAGGCGGACTCGCAAGGGCAGAGCTCGTCGACGTCGCCGTCGCAGTCGTTGTCGATCCCATCGCCGCACTCCTCGGGCATCGCCGAGATCATGCACCCACCACAAGGCGCCGAGACGTTCTCGTCGATGGAACCATCACAGTCATCATCCTCGCCGTTGCAGATCTCATCAGCGGGGCCGACGTGATCCTGACACTCGCGCCAGACGCCCCCCTGGCATGTCTGCTGGCCGACCTTGCAGGCGCCCTTGCCCACGGTCCCCGCAGGTCCAGGATAGCAGGGGCGCGTGGCGCCCTCTTCCGGGCAAGAGCAGAGGGTGTCCGCCCCATCCTTGCAGTCGTTGTCGAGGTTATCGTCGCAGATCTCCTCCTGGCCGGGGTTGACGGTGTCATCGCCGTCGTGGCAGTCAGTGCCACCAGGGCAGTTGGCGTAGAAGCCATCGCCGTCGATGTCCTCGCAGCTCGGATCTTGTGAGGGAGGAAGGATCGGGTCCTTCATCATATTGGTCGAGTTCGGCGAGCTGGTGTTGGCGGGCGTCGACATGTTGGCTGGCGTGCTCGCATTTGCCGGTGTCGTATTGTTCCCCGCGGTGGTGTTGTTCGAGGTGTTGTTTGGCCCCGAGTTCGCGCCATTGTTGCTCGCGAGAGGATCGGAATCACACCCCATCCCCGCTCCCATCACGAGCGCGGCCAGTGTCACCCAGAGTAAGATCGGGCTGATGTGCAGATGAGACCTTTTCATGCAGTTCCTCCCTTCTATCAAGTCTTCTTCATTGTCGCGTTTTCACCCGATATTTCAAGCACGCCATGCATCCTGAAAGAAGCGACCAGATTTCCTTCGAAACGCCTCGCCGCGCACACGCGAGTGCATAGATTCGTGGCCGCGTGATGGATGGCCATTTTTGATTGTTTTTCAGAACCTTGAAACCCACCTCACCCTCTCTCCCGAAGCCCCGTCAAGGAGCCCACATGAGCCAGAAAAACGACCAGCCGTCGCAGCATGACACCGCCCATTCCAGCTACTCGGTGGATGACATCGAGATCCTCTCACTCTCCGAAATCTTCCGAAAACGCCCAGGGATGATGCATGAGTTCTTCAGGCAAGGTCGCTCGGAGAAGGCAAACCACAAGCTGCTCGAGACGCTGGTCGAGCATATGGTCACGCACAACATCTTGCAGGGGAACCTGGCGCGCACCATCGTCACCTTGAAGCAGGATGGCTCGGCCACCGTCGAGGACTTCGGGGTTGGCTATAAAATCAGTGGAGCATCCGAGACAACGCCACGGCACTTCGCCGCTCATGGGACAGAGGAACACCAGAATTACTGCGCCGAGCGCTACCCCGCGATCGATGCCAGAGAGCTCGAGTCACGGCAATACACCACCGAGAGCCTCACGTTGGTCAACGCCTCGAGCACATCGCTCGCCATCGAAACGCGCCGCGATGGCAAGCACTGGAGCCAGCGCTTCGAGAAGGGGGAGCCGCTCGGAGAGATCACGCTCGTCGGAGAGACACAACGCACCGGCACGAAGATCACATTTTCGCCCGATCACGAGGTGCTCGCACACCTCGGCGCATTTTGTGAGTTTGACTTCGAGACCGCCGCGCGTGACCTCGAGCGGCTCGCATGGATCTATCCTGGGTTGCGCCTGCACCTGCTCGAAGAGCACACCATGCGCACCTTCGAGGCGTATTACCCGACCGGATCACTGGACATCCTCGTCAAGGATCACCAGCTCCACAAAGATCAGATCTTCTCGCTCAGGATTCCCATCACACGAGACAACAAGCGCGGCATTGACCTCGCGATCGCCTGGCGTGATGCGGGCGCGCTCGACGCGCCCGCCAACATCACGAGCATGGTCAACAACATCAGGACCACCGCTCATGGTTCGCACGTCGATGGCATCGGCGCTGGCATCATGGACGCGCTCTTACACGCCGCGCACGCGCGCTCCATCCAGTGGAAGATCCCACTGGCCGAGCGCGGCATGGTCGCGGCGATACGCGTTCAGGACGAAGACGCACACCGCCACCTCGAGGCAAAAGATGGGATGCGCCTGAGCGATGATGACATCGAGAGCTTTGTCGCCTCGGTGATCGCAGAGCACCTCGAGCCATGGCTCGAAGCACACCCCTACCTGACCGCGAATCTCCTCGAGAGGATGGCCTCCCTCTGATTTTCATGGCCTGCGGCGCTCACACAGGAAAAATCACTGCCCCTTCACGGTGATCTTGCAATCACCGCCCGTGCACCCCGCGATCGAACAATCATCGCCATTATCACAGCTCAGCTCGCACCCACCTCCGGTGCAGTCCGAGATCACACACGTCGAGCCCGCCTCGCAGTTC
The DNA here is from genome assembly GCA_036155555.1 of Myxococcota bacterium. GTDB lineage: Bacteria > Myxococcota_A > Bradymonadia > Bradymonadales > Bradymonadaceae > JAYZVO01. Next base: position 21,311 of record JAYZVO010000008.1, on the reverse strand, counting down.
ATCGTGCAAGCGCCGCCCGTGCACCCCGAGATCTTGCAGACCGCGCCCGCGGCGCAAGAGCCTCCGCAATCGCCTGGGGTACACGACTGAATCGAGCACGTGGTGCCCTTCGCGCAATCGAGCGAACAACCTCCATTGGAGCAACCCTCGATCGTGCACTCTCCCGAGGCGCACTCGGCATAACAGACCCCCGTCGAGCATCCCTCGAGCGTACACCGCTCGCCAGCGCAAACCCCTCCGCAGTCGCCTCCTGCGCAGATGACATCGCATTCCGAGCCAGACAAACAGGCAAACTCGCAGTCGCTGTCCCGACACGCGAGCGAACAGGAAACCCCCTCGGCGCACTTGCAGGACGCCCCGCTGATGCAGTCCGAGGATGTGGTGCTGTTATTCGGCGTCTTGTTGTTTGGCGTTTTGTTATTCGGCGTCTTGTTGTTCGCAGCCTTGTTGTTCGTTGTGTTGTTTACGGCGTCCATATCGGGACCAGCCGTCTTGTTGTTCGAAGCGGAGCTCATATCCGCTGCATCCATGTCCTCCTCGTCATCGCCCGCATTGATCGGGGCGAAGAGCGCGCACCCCGAGAGCGAGAGCGCGATAAGGAGTGTGGACAGGAGCGAAAGCAGCGATCGCATACAAAGCCTCTCGGGGGGAGCGATGAGATGATGTCTCTAGAAGGGCTGGCGAAAATATAGCCCAGCGAAGCGGCGCGAGGCCAGAAGATCTAATCCCAGGTCGCGCCGAGCTCCTGCTCGACCTGCGCCCGAACCTCCGCGCGCACCTTCTCCCACTCCTGCGAGTCGATCATCCCGTTGCCATCCGCGTCGTGCTGCATCAACGCGGCGCGATCCGACATCAGCAGATCCAACCTGCGGTTGGTCTCTTGCAAGATGCGCTGTTCGCGCTCCTGCTCGGGCGAGATAGCTTGTGGGATCTCCTGGGCGCTGGATTGCCGACCTCTGCCGCCGGGAAGGTGGAAGAGCGCGACGCCGTGCTGGACCTGAGCGATGAGCGAGTGACGCTCGAGCGTCTCCCTGTCACGCACGTCGAAGAAGACGCGCGTTTCGGTGCGACGACCTGTCCTTCCGCCAAAACCATCTCCGTGCTCGATGTATTGGAAGCGAACATCGAGCACGTCGAAGCCAGCCCCTCGGCACTCGATCTCGATCTGTTTGCGGATGCTCTCCTCCCCGCGACCCGCCAACAATGGAGATGTCGCCGGATCGAGGAGGTGATCGAAAGCATCGCGACCATTTCGCTGTCCGGTCTTGCTGAAGATGGCGAGCGTGACGATGGCCAGGAACCCGAAGATCATGGTGGCAAGAAGTGGAAGCAAATCGAGCCCAAAAAACTCCATCGCAATGCTCTCTCGTGAAGTGTGAAGCAGGCTCGACCATGGAGGATTCCTGGTTAAAGAATCACTCCTCCTCTTTTTGCACCTCTGTCGAAGCGACATCCTTCGATGCGTTCGCCCTGGCGCGTTTGTAGAGGACAAAGAGCAAGTAAATGCTGCCGAGCAAGACGGGGATGCTGATCAGTTGGCTCGTCGAGAGGCTGAGCGCCCCACCCCGGAAGTCAGCGCGGATAAACTCGATCCCGAAGCGGCAGATCCCATACATGATCGCGCATGTCAGGATCACCTGCCCATGAAAGCGCTTGCGCGGGCGCAGGTAGAAGTACCCGAAGGCAAAGATCAGGAAGTTGTAGACGCTCGAGATGTACTGCGTCGGCCACACCGCGAGAGACGCCTGCGTGCCCGCGCGCCATTGCGCATCGAGCGCGTGATAATGCTCCTCGAAGTGGTGCTGATAGGCTGGCGAGCCGGTCGGGAAGTGAATCCCCAACCCCTGGACATCGCACAGATCCCCGTAACAGCATCCTGCCGCCAGGCAACCGAGGCGCCCGATGGCGATCCCGAAGAAGATCCCCGGGCCTGCGAGATCCGCCAACCGGGCAAATCCCCAGTCGGTGCGACGAATCCAGAAGTAGGCAAACGTCACCGCCGCGATCAAGCCGCCGTAAACCGTCAAACCACCCGCCCAGAACTTGGCCCACCGCAAGCAGTCACGCTGCGGGTAACAGAGGCCATCCTCCGGGTTGCAGATGGCGCCGATGTCCTGTCCTGCATTCTGCGCCTGCAAGCACTGCGTGTTCGAGACGCAGGCATCCAGGGTCTTCAGCGCGCGCCCTTCGAGCAGCATCGGGTCGATGCACAGGTTGACGTAGTCCATCAGGAAGCCATCGGCCAGGACATGCATCAGCCTGGAGCCGAGCACGCCCATGATGAGCATCCAGATGATGAAGTCCGCGAAGCGGTCCTGGTCGATGTCGTAGTCGCGCGCGTGGCGCCACATCAAAAACGCCGCGCAACCAAAGCCGAGCGCGATCGCCAAGAAGTAAAGCGAGACGCTCGCCCAGTCATAGGGCAAGAAGGGGAGTTTGATGGAGGGATACATCGGGGGCGCTCACAGGAAGCAGGAGAGGCGAAGGGGCGTGAAAATCACTGCTCGAGTTGCGCCTCGGTGGCGAACCCGATGTTGTAAGCTGGCGCCGATGGCGAGCCATCGGTCACGACCACACCACCCAAGAGCTTGAAGAGCTCCTGCGCGTAGAACTCGTGGCCCTTGTCATTGAGGTGGAGCGGATCGATGAGCATCGAGGTCAGATCCACATCCGATGTCGCCGCGAAGATGTCCCACATCAGGAAGCGCTCGTGGTGCGAGATGTCCTTGCGGATGCCGATAAGCGTGCGGCGGAGCAAGGTCTCGACGATGTCGATAAAGTCACCGGCGATCTCCTTCCACTGCTCGCTGCGCGCGTAGTTCGGATAGAGCATCCAGACGATATCGGCGTCGGGGTTGGCCTCGCGCAGCGCGGTGATGATCTGAAGGATGTTGACCTTGACCTTCTCGATCTCGACCTCGAACTTGGCCTGCAACTCGCTGACATCGCCCCCTGCGTTGAGGTCGGTGCTGGCGAACTCGTAGAGGTCATTGCCACCGAGCGAGAACACGATCAGGTCGACGTCTTTGATGTTCCCAGCGAGGCGCGACTTGTAGAAGTTCGCGCCAGGGAGCCACTGCAATGACGTCGAGCCGGGGACGGCGACGTTCTGGAGCTCGACCTCGGCGAGGTTGTTGACGATCCCCTTGAAGCGCTCGGGGAACCAGGGCTTCGGGCCATAGGCGGGGACGCTGTCACCGAAGACGAGCACCTTGACCGAGCCTTCGCGCACCGCCTCTGCAAAGCGTAGCCCCTGGCTCGAGGAGGAGACGAACCAGTCCTGCTCGCGCCTTGCCTCGATGAGGTAGTGGCCATCCTCGATATCGGAGAAGCCGTAGTTGCCCTGTTCACAGCTCAGGATGGTGCGCACCTCGGTCTTGCTGATAAGCGAGACCTCGTGGTCGACGAGCGGTGTATCCTCGCCATCCTCTGGACCTTGCGAATAGAAAGAGCGCGCGTCCAGATCATCATCGAGGTAGACCGCGCCATGCACATCCCCCTCACAGGAGCGGGCGACGACCTCTTCGGGGGACATATCCTCCGGGTCTTCGCCGCCCATATCTTGCTCGTCGGCCATGTCGGACTCGACGAGGGTGATCTGTGTGGTGGGTTCGGTCTCGTCTGTGGGACCGCAGGCGATCGCGCTCGTCAACAAGAGGACGAGGCAGAGAAAGAGGCCGCGCGATGCGAACAGGGGAAGGTGTGGATCGGACATGACTCCCTCGAAATCGAGCAAGGTAAGATCGGATTCGACCGGAGACGTTACCAGATCACGAGGATGCATCAAAGGCATTGGCGCACGCGCGGCTTTCCAACGAAGCCATCCTCGTATCAGGCGCCCTGCATCTCCTCGTCGACGTCGGACTCTTCAGCGAGCGTGTGGTTTTGCTCCTGGCTCTCGCGGCGCTCGCGCATGGTATCGCGCAAGATCTCGATGAGCATGAAGGCAACGCCCACGCAAATCAGCGCGTCAGCCACGTTAAACGTCGGCCAGCGGTGCGCGTCGGTGTACTTCCAGAGGATGAAGTCGATCACGTAGTTAAAGCGGATGCGATCGATGAAGTTGCCCATGGCGCCAGCGGCGATAAGGCTCAAGCCCCAGATAAGAAGCTGCTGCGCGAGCGTCACACCATACAAAATGTAGAGGATGATGAGCACCGCCACGCAACTGATCACGATAAAGAATGGCCGCCGCCACTCGGAATCCGAGCCCGCCAAAAAGCCAAACGCCGCGCCGGGGTTACGCGTGTACTGGAAGTCCCAGTAGTCCTTGACGATGACCACCTCGCGGTTGGTGACGCGGACCTCCTGGTATGCCGAGACCTTGTCCTCGGCGCGCATGCGGCGTCCGTCGGCATCACGCACCCAGCGGCGCGTGAGCGTCTCGATCTCCTCGGGGCTACTATAAGTGAACTCGGAGGTGAGGAACTCCTTGACCGTCTTGTCCGCCATCTCTTCAGAGACAGTAAGGACGACGGGGTGATCGAGGCGAGAGCTCGCGAGACGCTCCTCGGCGTACCACTTGGTCCATTGATCGGCGGCGACACCGACGATCATGATCAACATGAATTGGGCAAACTTGAGCAGGGTCGCTTTGTTCATCGTCTCGAACTCATCCTCCTGGCGTCCTCACCGCCCGCTGCCAACACCATGTCAGCGCAACGAGCCGACTGCGCAGGGACTTCACTTTTTCGATGCCTGCGCAGAAGGATGAGAAACCTAGCGATTTCTTTCCAGGTTGTCGAGTAAAGCAAAGGGCGCGCCCGGATCAACTCCGAGCGCGCCCTTTTTACGCCGAACAGGTCACCCTGTGCTCAGGCTTCATGCATCCTTTGCGGCGAGCACGGCGGTGCAGCGAGGACAGGTCTCGTTGCCGCTGTTGGTGTACACCCAGTGGTTCCAGCAGCGAGGACACTTCTCGTTGGAAGAGGGTGTCACGGTGACATCGACGCGCGCGTCTTCGCCGGTGACGTCGCCCTCTGTAAGCTCGACCTTGGAGACGATGAAGTACTCCATCAGGCGCTCGGCGCCAAAGCCTTGCAGCAGCTCGAGGTCCTTGCCAGCGGCAGTGATCACGAGCTCGGCCTCCTGGCTCGAGCCGATCTGCCCAGGCTTCTTGTCCTTCTTCGACCCGCGCTTTGCCTCGAGCGCTTTCTGAACCTCGCCGCGGATCTCGAGCAGATCCTCCCAGCGGGCGTCTTCGACCAACCCGGCCCACGCGGATGCCTCGCGGGGGAAGTCGGTGTGGAAGACATACTCGGGCGCATCGGCCAACCTCGGCATCATCTCCCAGAGCTCCTGGGCGGTGAAGGAGAGGATCGGCGAGAAGGCGCGCACGAGCGCGTCGAGGACGAGCCAGTAAGCAGTCTGGCCGGAGCGGCGCAGCTTGCTATCAGCGCCCTCGCAGTACATGCGGTCCTTGGTCACGTCCATGTAGACGTTGGAGAGGTCCACCGTCGCGAACTGCACGAGCGTGTGATAGACGGTGTGGAATTGATACTCCTCGAACGCCTTGTCGATGCGCGCGACCGTGTCCGCTGCGCGAGCAAGCACCCAGCGATCGATCTCCTCGAGCTCCTCGAGCGGCACCATGTCCGTGTTCGGGTCGAAGTCATCCAGGCTCCCGAGCAAGAATCGCGACGTGTTGCGGATCTTGCGGTAGGAGTCCGCGATGCGCTTGAGGATCGTCTCCGAGAGCGTGATCTCGGCGCGGTAGTCGACCGCGGCGACCCAGAGGCGAAGGATCTCGGCGCCGTAGTTGTCGAGCATCGCCTTTGGCGGCTCGAAGTTCTTGCTCGACTTCGAGTACTTGCGCCCTTCCTCGTCGACCACGAAGCCGTGCGTCAAGCACGCCTTGTAAGGCGACTGATCGCGCGAGAGCAGCCCACACATCAGGCTCGACTGGAACCAGCCGCGGTGTTGATCGCTCCCCTCGAGGTAGAGGTCAGCGCGATCGCCCAGGCCAAGTTGAGTCTCGAGCACAGCGCTCCAGGAGACGCCCGAGTCAAACCAGACGTCGAGGATGTCCTCTTCCTTTGACCAGTCGGTGCCACCGCAACCAGGGCAGGTCGCGCCAGCGGGCGCGAGCTCCGTGGGCTCGAGTGAGAACCAGACGTCGACGCCTTGCTCCTCGACGAGATCTGCGACGTGGTCTGCGAGCGCCTTGGTCGCCAGGACGTGCTGGCAATCATTGCAATGGAGCGCCGTGATCGGCACACCCCAGGAGCGCTGACGACTGATGCACCAGTCGGGGCGACCCGAGACCATATTAAAGATGCGATCGCGCCCCCAGGAGGGGAGCCACTCGACGCCATCGATGACCTCGAGCGCGCGCTCGCGCAGCTTGTAGCTCGCGTCCTGCCCGGCGCTCTCGGGCTCCATGGCGATGAACCACTGCGTGGTCGCGCGGAAGATGACGGGCTTCTTGGAGCGCCAGCCGTGCGGATAGCGCTCGATGCGAACCTTGTCACCGGGTTGATTGAGCAGGCGCCCTTTCTCGTGGAGCATCTGGGCGATCATCGGGTTGGCCTTGTGCACCTGCACGCCGACGAATCCTTCGGTGCCAGGGGCATCGACGAACTTGCCGTACTGGTTCACGGGGCTGACGACATCGAGGCCAAAGTGTTGGCCGAGTTGGAAGTCCTCCTGACCGTGGCCAGGGGCGGTGTGCACGCAACCTGTACCTTGATCGAGCGTGACGTAATCAGCAGGGAGCAACACCGAGTCGCGGTCGATAAAGGCGTGCTGTGCAGCGAGCCCCTTGCCCACGCCGAGCTCTCCGACGAGGGCGCGACCTTCGAAATCACACAGGACCTCGTAGGAGCCCTCTTCCCAGCGGCAATCCTTGGCGACGGCGTCGCGGCGACCGCCAGCGAGCACGTAGACCTCATCACCGCGACGCACGAGCTGATAGGTCAGCTCGGGGTTGAGGGCGATGGCGAGGTTTGCAGGCAGCGTCCACGGGGTCGTCGTCCAGATCACGACGAACGTCTCGCAGCCATCGGGGACGTTGGCGGCGATGTCATCGGGGAGCTGGGTGAAGGGGAACTTGACGTAGACATGCTCGGTGGTGAACTCGTCGTACTCGACCTCGGCCTCAGCGAGCGCGGTCTGCGCAGCCCAGTCCCAGTGCACAGGCTTGAGCGCCTGGTAAGCCAGCCCGCGATCAAAGATCTCGCCGAGCTCACGCACGGTCTTTGCTTCGTACGAGTAATCCATCGTGCGGTAGGGGTTATCCCAATCGCCAAGGACCATGACGCGCTTGAACTCTTCGCGCTGGATGTCGACGAACTCGGCGGCGTAGTCGCGACAAGCCTGGCGGATCTCGACCTTGGTCATCTCGCGCTTTTTCTTGCCGAGGTTCTTGTCGACCTGGTGCTCGATGGGGAGGCCGTGGCAATCCCAGCCAGGGACGTACTCGGCGACGAAGCCAGCGAGGTTGCGGTATTTGATGACAAAGTCCTTGAGGACCTTGTTGAGGATGTGGCCGTGGTGGATGTTGCCGTTGGCGTAGGGGGGGCCATCGTGGAGGATGAATGGCGTGGCGCCCTGCTCTTTTCTGCGCGCGATCATATTCTTGTAGACGCCAGCTTCTTCCCACGCCTTGACGGCATCGGGCTCACGCTGCGCGAGGTTCGCGCGCATGGAGAAGTCCGTCTGTGGGAGGTTGAGCGTCGACTTGTAGTTCTTCTTCTCGGTCATGGCTTCTCTTCCATCCAATGTTTCAACAGGACGCCCGCGACCAGGTTGAATAGGTAGCCTGCGGGGTCCTCATCATCGCGGCATCGCCAGGCGATCGGGCGCAGATCTTGGCGCGAGGCATTGCCTAGCATATCCGCGACAGATTGACCACGCGCACGGCGCCTAACGCGGTGGCGATGTTCTCTTTCTTGTCTTTTTTATGGCGTTACGGCTCGAAGGAGAGCCTGCGGCGCGTGCAGAGAGCACGCGCGATTCAGGCTCACGCTCGAGCCTGAATAATCGAGGGTATCACGACGCGGGCGGTGACCATGAGGAGGGGTGCGGTCACACGAGTGGTGGTAGAGGCCACGCGGCGCTGATGTTGTCGATGAGGTTTTGAAGTCATCTTTTCAAGGGCTCGATAAGGTGAATCGCTGTGATTCAGTGGCGATCGTCGCGAAGGAGATGTTTGCTCCCTCGCACGCATCACATGCCATGGGATCAAGCATCTGGCCAGGGAGGTTATTCCATCTTCGGGAGGATGTCACGGGCGTCTCGGAGTTTGGGAGCGCGGGATGTTTACGGCCCGCGCGATCCTGGCACGAACTTTGGTGGTGAGGGGTCATGGGGATGGCGCCGTCTGGCAAGAAACGCTGGCGCCATCATGAAAGCGAGCAGCACCCAAAGTTCGTGCCAGGATCGCCGGGGGTGTCGTGGGCACCGACTCGATGCTCTTGGTGCTTCTCCCTGGCGAGGATCTGAGCGAGGATGCTCATCATGTTCGAGATCGCCAACGAAGATAAGAGGTGAAGATGTCGCTCAAGAAATGGACCACGGCGCAGATGCTCGAGCGCTCGAATCACTGGCTCGGCACAGGGCGCGCGAAGCTCGAGGCGCTCGACGAGACCGCAGGCGCGCTATCGCTCCTGGAGCGAGCGCACGAGACGCTCGAGCAAACCGCGAAGAGCGACCCGGAGGTCGCCGATGAGATGCATAAACTGACGCTCGCGTTGGGGCAACTCGACCTGCTTCATGATCGGCGAGTGCGTGGCATCTATCATATGCTCACGGGGCTTGGCGAAGCGCTCGATGATGAGAAGATGGCGGAAGCGCTGCACAACCTGCGCGACACGTTGCTCCCGGCAGGGATCAACACCACGCTCCTGAGCTACAACGAGCAGGCAGACGCGGCAAAGACCGCATCGGAGAAGCTCGACAAGGAGAAGCGCGCGTTGCTCGCGAGCGTGCCGATGCCGCACGAGGAGTCTCTGCTCGATCAGGTTCAGGATTGGCTCCGCGTCGGGAAAGAGATCGGAGCGATGTGGGAGCAGCGCGAGGAGGCCAAGGTGCGCTCTGGAGGCATCACGCCGAGCGACACCGTGCGCGCCAGAAACCGCTGGATCGGCGCGGTGCGCGTGCTCCTGGCCGCGCTGGACGCGGCCCAACTCTCGGTCGAGGAGCGGCGCGCGCTGCTCGCGCTCGATGACGCCTCGGACACAGCGCCCGAGACGACGCGCGAGCTCTGATGTTCTCGATCAAGGATTCGGGAGCTCGGCGACGACCTGGTTGAAGCCTTTCTCGGCGACTTCTTCGAGCACCGACTCACACAACGCGAAGCTGGTCGCGCGCGACACGCAATCGTAGAAGTGGAGCGTCGTGTCCTCTTTGACGCGGTAAAAGACCGCATGGTTGAAAGGCTTCTCGAGCTCAGTGTGTGAGGTCGCGAGGACGTACCTCGCAGAATGCCCATTCAAGAGCTTGTCCCCGTGGTTCTTCTGGACAGTGCGTGTGCCCGACCACTCACTCCAAAAATCTCCGTATTGGGTGCGGTGCATGTGTTTTTCTTGCTGTTGCCGGAGAAAACCGCCGCTCACCTCGCTGCTGCTCAGTGCCTCTTGCTCCCAACCGAGCAGCACGAAATCACACTCCATGTAATAAATGCCATCGCGAAGCTCAGGGCTCTTGCAGGTGCTCCAATCCATCTGTGTGGCCTGCGTGAGCTCTGCGGCTGGATTTCTCAGTAACCACCACATCCCAAAGACCATCACCGCGACGATGAATACCCCGAAGACATACTCGAAGCGCAAGCGACGTATGATCGCGACGTGAGTACCAATCCTGACATAGTGGCTGGAACCAGCAGGCGTGGAGTCGGGTAAATTGTGGGTAAATCGCCTGGACATGTGCCCCCTCTCTTTTGCTTCGACATAAAAATATGTGGTGTAGATGGTGAGCATATGCGGTCACATTGACGCAAATCTCGAAGCTACACCACAGCCATAGCATGATCGAAGAGAGCAGGCATTTAGGAAATCCCGTAGCGCTCCATCTTGTTGAGCAACCCCTGGCGAGAGAGCCCGAGTTGTTCGGCGGCGCGGGTGCGGTTTCCATCATGGGTGGTGAGCGCGGCGCGGATCTCGACCTGTTCGAGGTGCTGGATCTTCTCCTGGAGCGTATCACCGGGAGCAAACGCGCTGGCCGTTGCGCGAGACATCTGGCGGGTGAAGTCGAAGTCCTCGGGCGTGAGCACCAACCTCGAGCCCGCCATCACGCTGGCGCGCTGCATCTCGTGGCGAAGCTCGCGCAGGTTCCCAGGCCAGCTGTGGCGAAGCAGCATCGCCTCGGCCTCGCTGCCGAGCGTGCGCGGTTTGCCATCGGGGCAAACCGAGGCGGCCTGGTTCAAGAAGTGTTGCGCGAGCAGCGGGATATCCTCGGGGCGCTCGCGCAATGGAGGGAGCACGATCTCCGCGCCCTTGATCCTCCAGTAGAGATCCTCGCGAAAGATCCCGCTGGCCTGCGCCTCGAGCAGGTCGCGGTTTGTGGCGGAGAGGATTCTGACGTCCACCTTGATCGGCCTCGAAGCGCCGACTGGCAGGATCTCGCCATACTCGATCGCGCGCAGCAACTTGACCTGCAACGCGGGCGGCATCTCTCCGACCTCGTCCAGAAACAGCGTCCCGCCGTTTGCCTGGGCGAACAACCCCGCGTGATCGCGCACCGCGCCCGTGAAGGCGCCGCGCACATGACCGAACAGCGTCGACTCGAGCAAGGACTCGGGCAGCGCGCCGCAGTTGATGGTGACCAGTGATTTCCCAGCCCTCATGCTGCGCTCGTGAATAAACCTCGCCATTAGCTCCTTCCCCGTGCCGTTCTCACCGGAGACAAGGATCGGCAGCTCCGAGGGGGCGACGCGCTCGGCGATGTTAATGGCGCCGAGGAAGGGAGGGCTCGCGCCGATCATGTTGGCGCCAGGGGCGACCTCTTCGAGGCGCTGGCGCAGGTTGTCCACGCGGCGCTCGAGCCTGGCGCGCGTGCTCGCTCTGGCGACGACGACCTCGAGGACGTCCGGGTCGACAGGTTTGGTCAAAAAATCATAGGCGCCCTGGCGCACGGCCTGGATCATGAAGCTCGTATCGCCCGCGCCCGAGGCGACGATGATTTTTTGGCCGGGGCGATCGCGCAAGAACGCCTCGAGCATCTCGATGCCAAGCTTCGCGCTCCCATCAGGAGGGAGCATCAAATCGAGCAGGACGACATCGAACCCACCTCTGGCGTAGGCTTCTCTGGCGCTGGGGCGATCGTGCGCCTCCTCGACCTCGTAACCGGCTTGAACGAGGAGCGCCTTGTAGACGCCGCGAAAGGCGCTGTCATCGTCGACGAGCAGGACGCGATGAACCTCGGCGCGCTGCTCGCTCGTGTTGGCACTGGTCAAGACAACCTCTCTGTTGGAATCACGGAGCACCGCCTGTCACGCCATGCTCCGGGGCGGCGCTGGCGTGCATGCCCGGAACACTCTGCTTTACTGGGAGCGTGAGAACAAGCCTCGCGCCACGGAGCGCATCGCCCTCGCCAACCTCGAGCGCTCCAGCGTGTCGCTCGGCGATTCTGGCAGCGATCGCCAACCCGAGCCCTGTCCCTCCGACCTCATGATCGCGACCTCTGCCGGTGACAAAGGGCTCGAAGATGCGCCCGAGGATGTCCTCGGGGATGCCCGGGCCGTTATCCTCGACGGCGATCTCGACGTGCTCCTGCGCGATCCTGGATGCGGAGACAAGAACCCTCGCGCCCTCTTCTGGAGGATGCTCGTGCATGGCGAGGATCGCGTTGTCGATGAGGATCACGATCACTTGCAGCAGCTGCCCTTGATCGCCTTCGATGGAGGCGACGCCATCGTCGACTTCGAGGTCGACGGTGACGGCTTCAGCGAGCCTGGCGCGCCCCTGTTTGGCGGTCGAGATGGCGAGTTGGAGGAAGACTGGCAGCGAGATCTGGCGAAGCTCCAGGGGTCTCGGGCGACCGTACTGCACGAGCTCGTCGACAAAGCTCGAGGCGCGCTCGAGCTGTTGTTTTATCGCGGTGATGCTCGCCACTGGCGCGTCGGCGCGCTCGAGCAACTTGACGTGCGCGCCGATGACGCCGAGCGGATTTCGGACCTCGTGCGCGATGGCCGAGGTGAAGGCGCCGAGCTCCGCGAGGCGCTCGGCCTGATCGGCGCGCTCTTCGTGAACGACGAGCGCTTTGGCCAGCCGCTCTGCGGGCGCGCGCTCGGGAAAGAGCCTCGTGGCGAGCCTGTGAAAGATGACGCGACGGAGCGGCTCGAAGGCGATGGCAGCCATGCACAGCAAGAAGAGCGCGCCGATCCCGTAGGGTCCGCTCAGGCTGGCGCCCGGACCAGAAATCACCGCGATCACACCGAACAAAAACCCGGCCCAGACAAGCGCCGTGAGCGAGGAGTAGAGCAAACTGTTCTCGAGGAGCTTTCGCTCCTCTGGCGCCTGTGATTCCGAGATAATGGTAGCGATAACAAAGAGCGCTCCGAGGATCAGGAACAACCCGTAGGGCAAGGCGTATCCACTGGCGATGAGCATGGCGTTGCTCCAGGCGCCGATGTACATGACGATCCCGCCAATCACAAAGGCAGCGAGAGGGCGTTTATCGTCGGGCTTTGCCTCTCTGTAGGCGCGCGCCATGATCCAGAGCGGCAAGGAGGCGCCGACGACAGCGAGCCCCATGGCGGGCCAGAACATCGAGCCCGCGGTGAGCGAGACAGGATCGTAGAGCAGCCCCGGAAAGATCGCCCCGGCGGCGGTGCAAAGAGCTGCGCCAAAATAGGTCAACCAGACGATCGCGTAGCTCTTCTGGGAGGTGTAATCCCAGGCGAGGTGGAGGTATCCGGCGACGACGAACGCGCCGGAGGCGGCGAAGCGTTGGCCGATCGGCGCGAGCGGCTCGAAGAAGGTCAGCAACAGCGACAGCGTCCAGGCGGCGATGGTCGCGGCGAAAGCGGCGATCCCCAGCCCGAGCCTGGGTCTGGCGATGACAGTAAAAAAGAGCAACAACGCCACACACATCACAGGGACAAGCGAGAAGGCATAAAGCGGGGTCACGAGCGCCCCCTTTCTCTGCGAAGACGCAACCTTACCCTCCCAAAGAGGAGCCCTAACTCGTGGTGAGGGGAGCACAGCGACAATTCCCATCTCCACGAATCTTTGGTAAGATTGGGATATAAGGCAGAGAGTTTGTAGTGTTCGCAGAGACCTGTGGGCATGTTTTGTGCCTTGATCACGGTTCGGAAAGCTCCTGACAAAGAGCAGCATGCCATCATGCCAGGAAGCGAACAATCGAACCCGAAGGTCCCGCTGGAGCCGTAATGTCGATCTTATCCCCCATTCTGATCACGCTCTTGGTATGCGTCATCTACGCCTGGGCATTTCAGGTGTGGCCTCCTGGTTGGGGGCCGCTGGTGGCGTTCTTCGCGATCATGATTTTGGCGGGCGCGGGGGTCGTCTATTACCTGAAGAAGTTCGCGGACGAGGAAGAGCGCGAGCAGTTTAACATGGTCACGTTCCTCCCCTCGGGCGTGGCGATCTTCTTCGCGCTGCTGATGACGATGGCGTGGTGGCTCTCGCCGCTGCGCGCAGGCGCCACGCGTCTTGCTGCCATGCACAGCGCGCAACCTGTCGAGGTCGCGCTCGCTGACGCCGATCCAACCGTGCGCAAGCACGCCTGCATCGAGCTGGTGCGCATGGGCGCGCAGAAGACCTCGCTCAAGCTCTACGACAACTTCAACGCGCACCCCACGGACGCGTCGGCCTGTGTGGAGGACGTGAACAAGCGAGGGGTTGGCGATGGACGTTACATCGCGCGCCAGTTGACGCGCGACTGGGGGCGCACGCTGCGCAGGATGCGTCGCGAGGAGGAGGCGGGCTTTGTGTGCGCCTTCGCCAAGCCACTGGGAACGGTGCAGAAGCTCTCGGGGATGAGCGAGAAGGGCTCGCCGGAGTTGCTGGAGTGCGCGCTCAAGGCGCCCTTTGCCAAGGCGCGCGCGTGCTGCGCGGAGGCGTTTATGGAGAGCCACCCCGAGGGGATCTCTTCGCAAAAGCCCGAGGATCTGTATGTGCGCGGGGTGGACCCGTACATCTTCGCGAAGATGACGCGCGCGACCTTCAACGCCAAGGATCTCGACTCGAGCGAGGCGACCATGGGCAAGCAGCTCTCGCTCGAGAACAAGGAAGAGCAGCTCATCGAGTTAGGGTGCGAGATGTTCTCGAGCGATCGGCCCGACATCAGGCAAGGAGCGCTCGCGGGCATGAACCATATCGCCGCGCAGCTCTCGTGCGCGCGACTTGGCGAGGGGAATGAAGGCGCGATGTTGCACCTGGCCATGGAGCAGAGCTGGTATGGCATCTGCGATGATATGATGGCCGGAGATGCCAAGGAGAAGGTCTCGGACAGGATGTGCGAGGCGCTCGAGCGAAGCTGGGAACAGGCCGCCTTCGAGGAAGCGCAAAAGAAGGTGCGCGCCGCGCTCCTGCACGCACAGATCCGTCGACTCGCCGCGACCGTCGAGACCTCCAGGCAAGCGCGCGGTTATGGCGGCGTCGGCTCGAAGAACGAGCAGAAAGAACTCCAGGATCGCATCGACAAGTTTTTGGCCAATGGCGGCAACCCGATGCAGATCTCTCGCGCCGCCTTGCGCCAGCGCGGCGGGCTCCCGAGAAGCAGCGAAAACTGCGTCTCCTTTGATCAGGGGAACTCGGGGATAAATGATTTTCTCGAGACCCAGCAAGGCACGTGGTGCGGGCGAGATACGGACACGGTCGAGGAGATGTTCGCCAAGCGCGACCGCGTCTTCAAGGCGGTCAAGGAAGGCACCATCCCCGGGATCGGGAAGAAGGCTTACAAGGCCAAGTATGGGGATGGCGCGACGCAGCAAGCGTACGACAAGCTAAACGAGACATATGAGGAAAAATCAGGACGTTAGGAGCCTGAAAACGTGATGGGGTCCAGAGGCATCGATCCGGCGGGTGGGAATTTAAAAGCCTCACCAAAGCGAGACAGGATGTCACACCCACACGACCTCGAGCGCGATAAAACAGGAGTGGCCCTGTCCTTGCATAAGACCTCTTTGCTAGAGAAAGGGACCAACGACTGCACGGAGTTGTGATGAGCGAAAGAACAGGCATCCAAGAGGCGCCGTGGGACAGGGCGCTCGAGCTTTTGCTCAAGGGGCTCGGGCACCTGACGGCGACGTTGCTGATCGCTGGCGTGATGATGTGCATCTTCGTGCCGCCCGAGGGCGCGCTCGAGATCGTGCGCATCAGCTTCGAGACGCCGCAGCTGCGTGGAGAGTCATTGCGAAGCTTTGGCTTGTTGTTGGGGTTCTCGCTCTCGCTCTGGGTGGTCGCGTATTCGGCCTGGCTGCTGGCGCGAGACCACGCGGAAAAGCGCAAGCTCAAGACGGTCAAGTTGAGCATGGGCACGGTGATGACGGAGACGCTCATCATTATGCCGATCTTCTTGCTGTTGAGCTTTGGCCTGGCGCAGCTCTCGATCAACATGATCGCGGGCATCCTGGCAAACGTCGCCGGGTGGTCGGCCACGCGCGCGGTGTGGATGTGGGAGCCGGAGGCAAACGCTGGCCGCATGGGCGTGACCGAGGACATCGCAAAGGATCACGCGCGCGTGGCCGCGGCGATGGTCATGACGCCCGTGGCGAGCGGCGAGTACATCAACCCAGGCGTGCTGTTCGGGGGATCGCAGGATCTCTCGGATGCAGGTGGGTTGATGCGTTCGGCGGTGGTCAAGGGGCAGATCGGCTTCACGAACAACTTCCTCGAGCGCGGCGCGTCCACGGGCACCAACAGCGAGCTCACGATGTGGGCCGCGCTCGGTGGCAACCAGAACTTCGTGATCCAGAGCGTGCGCAAGTTCTCGCGCGCGTTCCAGTGCACCACTGTCGACATCGTCCGCGATGGTGACAACATCGGCGCGAACTTCTCCTACGAGCTCTTTTTGGGGATGCCTTTTGTCGGTTCGGTGATGGCGGGGAATGGCTTCTTCAAGCTCCCCGACGCGCCCGCCGCAAAGAATGGCTACAGGCCAGGGTATTACAGGACCTACACGCGCCAGTACATGTTGCCTGCGCAAAAGGCCAAGGTGAACTCGAACCTCCCGAGCAACGCCGCCCCGGGTGGTGGATTGCCTTCGACTCCGAGCCAGTCTGACGGGATCAACAACGGAGCGAATTCAAACCAATGACACATCCTACCGAACAAAAATTGCACCATGGGATCTACCTTCGCGTCCGCGCGTGGGCCCAGAAGACACTGCAAGAACTTGGCGGCGACCAGAGCGGCGCGGTCGGGATGCTTGTTTTGGCAGCGACGTTGATCGTCTTCATGATGGCGCTCGTGATCTATGACACGGGCAACGTCGCGCGCGACAACATGGAGGTTCAGGCTGCGGCGGACACCGCCGCGTGGAGCCAGACCTCGATCGAAGCGCGCAGCATGAACATGATGGCGTTCACCAACGTCGCGAAGCGCGTCACCTTCGGGATGACCAGCTACTACCAGGCGCTCACGCTCTCCTACGCCGAGTTATTGATCCTCGCCGTGGCCCTGGCGGTCGCCTGTTGGGTGGCCAACTTCTTCGCGGGCGGCTCTCTGACCACACTATGCGAGACACTAACCTTCTTTGCCGTGGAGGTGGCCTACATCGTCTTCGAGGAGCTACCGGACGTGCTCGCATTCAACGCGGACATGAACCCGGGGTACTTCAAGGATGATATGGCCGCGCTCGACAGCTACCAGAACTACATCAAGGAGCTCACCCCCTGGTGGAGCTGGTCCGAGGGCTTTATCCGCGGCTCACGCAACGGCGCGACCGCCGTCAGCGGCTGGCCTGTGCCAAGAACACTCCCTGGCACCATCCAGGGCAGCGGTTTGGTAGACACGCTCCCGGTGGTCAAACAGAGCGACTACGCTGGCGTCTGCAAGCGCACTTACTCGAGCCCCGGTTCAGGTAACTCCTCGATCACCGACGCGCTCACTTCGGACCTCGCAGTGCACTTTGCCGATTACCTGCTCAAGAGCTGCATCCCGGCAAACAACTGCAAGTCCAAGGCGCCCGGCACCAAAGGTTGGGAGCGCCCCGTTGCGGTCTTCCTCGCAGGAACCGGCGCGGTCCTCCAGATCGAGGTCGGCTGCCTGGCGCAATCGAGCGTCTGGGGCAGCACCGGGACACCCTACCAGATGGGCTCCTTCCCGAGCCAAGCGCAGTGGATGCTCCAGAGCTCGAACCTCGCGATCGCCTACCGCCGCTCCCCTGGCAGGAGCACCGACGAGCGCGCGAAGTACGACTACATGTCCGCTGACCACAGCGCGGCGATTCCATTCCTGCACGAGTCCACAGGTACCTGGTCGATGGCACGCGCCGAGATCTCGTACCAGTACAACGACCCATCCAACCTCAACAGCCCCGACCTCTGGCACCCCTCGTGGACCGTGCGTATGAGGCCCGTGGCGCTCCCAGGTGAATGGACCGGGCTTGGCGGGAACACCAACCTCAACCGCGCGTGGCACGACATCCTGACTTACCTCGTCGCAGGCGCTGCGCTTAACAGCGTGACGAGCGGGAACCTCGACCTGAACGCGAGCGATATCGCTTCGGACTTGATCAGGATCGAGATGTCGACGCGTGGCATGGACAACGACCGCATCGAGGGGATTGGCAAATGATTGACTTGAGACGCTCGAAAGCCATGCGTTTGCTTCGTGAAGAGGGGGGCTCCGCGCTCACCGAATTCACGATGTTCCTCCCCGTGTGGATCGTGCTGTTTGCCGGGATCGTGAACCTCGGCAAGTTTGGCTACATGTCCACGAGCACCCAGATCGAGGCGCAGCGCGACCTCTGGTCAAAGCTCATCCCGCTCACCGCGCCGGATAGCAAGGAAGCCGTGCACATGACGCCGCTCGCGGCGGGCATCGACACGCTCTCGAAAAACACCCCCTCCAAGGTGCAGCGCGCCGCCTATGCTGACGTGAACTCGAACGTCATCTCTGGCGAAGGGCTTGTCTGGGGTGGCGCCATCGAGCTCTCGGGGCACTGGGGCGAGTCTTACGAGCGAACCATTATCCTCGAGACGGCCAACATCTCGCAGCTCTCGCAAGGCCCTCACAAGAAGCCAGGCGACCTGATCGATGACGAGCGCGCTTACCCCAAGATCGTGGTCGATGATTCGTTGGTCGACTCCGACTTCAAGACCGACGGCGTCGCCTCGATCATCGCCTCGATTGTCAGCGCCTCGGGCGGCATTCACCCGATCGGCGCGGGCATTCGCTACGGCATGGTCACCGGCGAGAAGGTCGACCACACGTTCAGCATCGCTGGCTTTGGCAGCGTGACCTCGGTCTCCAGGTACGACGCCATCGTCCCACCTGCCCCGCTCACCGGGACAGCTGCCGACAAGCTCCCCTTTGCCATCAACCGCTTGCTGGCAGAGTCGGATGACAACTACGCCGAGATGCTCAACTACACCGAGCTCGAGTGGGGCAACGCCTCGGGTGACAGCTTCGAGTTCAACCAGGACCCCGAGAAGCAAGGCGAAGACCAGGCCGAGCAACAGTGCAAGGACGCAGGATTTAGCGGCGCCAATAGCCGCTGCGAGGACTGCATCGACCGAGGTTTCGCCACCAAGAGCGCGTGTGATTGCGCAGATGACCCCGATTGCCCACCGCCAAACAACCCCTGAACGCGGTTGCGGTCGCTGTGGTCATTTTCGAGAAACAGTCAGAAGGACAGAAAACATGAGCGCGACACACTCCACCAAAGGAAAACGCTTCCACCAGGCCATCTTCGGCTCGGTGAAGCTGCTCTTTGCGGCCTGCACGATCGTCGCCATCGGCGCGGTGTTTCTGACCATGAACCCGAGCCCCGAAGAGCCGGTCAAGAAGGCAGAGGCTGACATCTTCGAGCTCGGCATGGGCCCCGGCGACAAACAGGACCTCTTCGTCGAGTCCCTCAAAGAACTCGGCATGGAGAAGCCTCGCCCCTACGACTGGAACGGCAACAAGTTCTACTTCTCCATGAAGCAGACCAAGCAGCCCCCGCTCGAGGTCATGCGCGAGTTCCAGGAGAAGTTCGCCGAGAAAGGGGTCAACTCCAAACCACACCTGCAATCGATCCCGCCGCTCGCACAGTTCGGGACGATGACCGAGTTCAAGAACCTCCCGCTCGACAAGCAGCGCGACAAGGCGAAGGTCCTCGAGAAGAACATGGAGTGGATGGATGACTTCTTTAACGGAGGCGTCGTCCCGATCGAGGCGAACGAAGACTACATGAGCATGAGCGGCTCGACGCCAAAGCTCGACTCCGCCAACGCGCTCGATTACCTGATGAAGAAGTCGCGCGCCAAGCTCTCACTCGAGGATAGCGTCAAGGCGATGCGCTTCATCGACGCCACGCGCGATCCTCGCTCCGGCCTGACCACCGTGACCGCGACCTGGAGCGACCGCGAGCTCGACATCAAGAAGCTCTCCAACCGCTCGGACACCGCGCACCTGAGCGTCGACGCGGATATCCCATCCTGCATGGGCTGCGAGCGCATGATGCGCTTTGCTGGCGAGGGCAACGAGTCGGGCTACAAG
Source organism: Myxococcota bacterium (assembly GCA_036155555.1). Lineage (GTDB taxonomy): Bacteria > Myxococcota_A > Bradymonadia > Bradymonadales > Bradymonadaceae > JAYZVO01. Next base: position 1,701 of record JAYZVO010000008.1, on the reverse strand, counting down.
GACAACATCTTCGCGGGGCACGTCTCGCCAGACCAGATGATCTCCTTCTACGATCGCGCCCTCAAGGCGCGAGGTTGGGATGAGAGCCCCACCGCCCGCGTCCTCGAAGGGATCTCGAAGAAGGGAATCGGCGAGATCGAGACGGGCGCCATCGTGCGCCACTACTCGATGGGGCCGCGTTTTCTGACGGTCATGGCCTACCGAGAGCAGCACTCGTCGCGCTCCATCGTGCACATCTTCGAATCACCGTAACGACAAGACCGTGATCACCATGCGTCTGACCGATTCACACATCGCGCTCGCCATCTTCGCGGGCGCGTTCTTCTTCGGGGGCATCGCCTCGGCGCAGACTCCCCTGAAGGACACCCACCCCGAGCTCGCGCCCCCAAAACCACTGGAGGCCGATCTCAGCACCCCCTATATCCAACAAAACCAGATCGTCGAGCGCGTGCGATCCTCTGGCATGGACACCGAAGCGTGGGAGCTGCTCGAGGACCCCGAGACCCCCAACGCCTTGCGCGCGGCCGTCGTCGACGCCGCGGCGCGCTCCCAGCGCGCGAAACGCATGCCCGAGATCTACGTCCGCAGGCTCAAGCGCTTCGGAAACTCGACGCTCACCCTCGACAGCCTCAAGACCTACGAGCTCTTCACGCTCGGTTACCTCATCGCGCGCTATGATCCAAAGCGGCTCGCGCCGCTCGGTGGCAAGACCGAGATCGAGAAGGCGGACCCGCTGCTTTTGCTCTCGGCGGCATCAAACCGCCACCGCGGTGATATGGCGATAAAGCTCGTGTTGGGGATGGTCAAAGCAAACCAGGCGATCCTCGAACCTGGCAGCGCGCTGTGTGAACCACACGAGTGCATCGATCAGGCGCTCCAGTTCTACACCACCGAATGGAGCGTACACCCGGTGGCCGTATGCAACGCCGTCACCATGGTCGGCAAGCACGTCCCCAAAGGAAAGAAGTTCGAGTCACGCGAGACCTGCGCCAAGGTCACAGGGAACGCCTCAGATGCCCCTCGCTACGCCGAGCACGCCGTCCAGGAACAGACCTCACCCAGCAGGTTCAGCAAGCCCGCGCCGACCTCGAGCGCGATGAACGGCGGCCACGCGAGCGCGCAATACCAGGCGCTCGCGCAACAGGACGCCATGATCACTCAGGTCATGCGCGAGTTCGCCGCGACCAAGAGCAGCATGAGCCCGCTCGAGCGCATGATGGTCGAGCAGGCGATGAACGAGCTTCGCATGCAACAGCAAATGATCCGCGCCGAGATGGCCCGCCAGAAGCAGAACATCGCCCTCCAACAAAGCACACAGAGCCGCGCGGCGACCTCCTCGACCATCACCATCTCGCCGACGCCAACCCCACAGCAAGGCGCCGCCAGCGCGACCTCCGTGCCGATTCAATCCGGCTCCTCCCCCTCCTCCGCTCAGGATGGCCAAACCATCGAGTTCGACACCGGACGCAACGGTGGCGCACAGGAGTTCACGCTCTCGGACTCGGGCGATGAGAGTGATGATGAGGATAAAGCTGACGCGAAGGATAAAAAGCAAAAGGATGCGCCTTCGTCCTCGAAAAAGAACCCCAAGGTAGAATCCCTGGATTGATCTCGCGCCAAAGCGGCGCGGAAAAAGAGGGGGGGGGGGTGTTTTTAAGAGGGGGGAAGCGGCTTTTTTAGGGGAGGGGAGTGTAAAAAAAA
>JAYZVO010000007.1:0-16259 GCA_036155555.1 Myxococcota bacterium | reverse complement strand
CGTCGGAAGCGCGCCTCACTTGTTTTTCGCGACTCGTATCACTCACGCCATCTCATCGCGTGCAGTACCCGGCATCGCAAGTTCCCGTACGACACTCCGAGTCACTCCAGCACTCGACCGTACACATGCCGTCCACACACGTCGCGCCTCCGGCGCAGTCCGCGTTGTTGCGGCACTCGTAACCTGGGCGCCAGTCTGGCTGGCAGATGCCCGCGTCACAAATCATCTTGTCGCCGCAGTCGCTGTCCGCCGAGCAGTCATCGAAGCAGATGCCGTTGATACACGTTCCATCCTGGCAGTCGCTGCTCGCGGTGCAGATCGAGCCCGAGGGCGAAGCGTCCGTCACGCAGGTGCCCGACTGGCAAACCTGGCTGTAAGGACAATCCGAGTTGCTCGAGCACTGGAAGTTGCAGAACCCATCGACGCAATCCTTGACCAGACCACACTGAGAATCCGTCACGCAGATGCGAGGCAAGACCTTGCACTCACCGCCCACGCATGCCTCGCACGCCGCGCAGTCGCTCGACTGACGACACTCGGGCTCGGCTGGGTTGCTCGGCGTTGGGCGAGAGCAGGTGCCGTCTGTGTTGCAGACCTCACCGCTCGCGCAGTCGGCGTTCGAGCCGCAAGGTTCGGTGCAGCGGCCGCTATCGCAGACGCGGTCCTCGCCACATTGCGCATCGTTCTGGCAGGCGCCGTAGTAGACGCAGGCGCCGTCGATGCAGCGCTCTTGCGCGCCACAGTCTGCGTCGAGCTGACAGCTGATCGGTGTCGGCGTCGTGTTGTTGCCGGGCGTGTCATTGTTGCCCGTGGCGTTGTTATCAGGGTTTGATGGCGAGTTGTTGGGGGCGTTCGGGTCGAGGATGTCGTTGCCACCATCGGGACCGCTCACGGGATCATCGATCGGGTCAGGCGATGGAGCAGGAATGGTCGGGTCTTCGGGAGACGCAGGCACACACGCGTTGCGCCAGCAAATCCCCTCGGCGCCACAATCTGCGTCGAGCGTGCAACCCCAGGAACACTGCCCCTCGAAGCAGGTCGCGTCCGCGCCACACTCCTCGTCGTACTCGCACCCGAGGCGACAGTAGCCGTCGACGCAAGCGCCGCCATCACCGCAATCCGCGTCCTTGTCGCACAGGCCGCTCACCACACAAGAGCCCTCCTGGCAGACCTCCCCGAGGGCACACCCGAGGTCGTGCGCACATGGCACGACGCAGTTGCCTTCGAGGTTACAAGCGCGACCTCCCGAACACTCGCTGTCATCCTGACAGCGCTCCTCGGCAACGCACATGCCGTCCTCGCAATCACGCGATGGACACTCGAGATCGACGGTGCAAGTGGTCTCGGTTGCTACCTCACAGTAGCGCCCCGAGCCACAATATTCGCCAGATGGACAATCGGCGTCGGACTCGCACACGTTGCAACAGCGGCCCTCGCGGCAGATCTGATCATCGGCGCAGACGCTATCACACGTGCCATAGTCAGGCTGTTCGGTGACGTGATTCTCACCGCACTTCCCATCCACGCAGCGAGGGGTGTTGTTCTTGGCGGCGCCACCTTCATCGCACCCGCCACAACCGAAAGCAGGAAGGGCCATCATCAGGCAGCCCATAAGAACCCACCGCAGCTGTGCGGTGAGTGATCTGTTTTTGATGGAATCGGTCAACATCCTCATGCTCCGTGAAATATCGTGCGTTAAGCCCATAACAAAGGCCCAAGTCGAACGTCCGCATGGTTTGACCCTGGCCCGTGGCTTCTTATTCAAAACTTTGTTGCATTTCAGATCAATCCCTTCACACCACATCCACACGATGCCCAGCAAATTCTTGCACAACTCCCCTCTCGAGACCGGAAGATCTGGCACGGTCACGAGAAGGTATGCATCGCCAGGCTCGGTCGAGATGGCGCATCTCCGTATGAGACCTCCCCTTTGCCCCGAAAGCCGCGTGTGGCCCGAGATTTGCTAAAAGAAACGATCGGGTGAAAAACACATTCTCACAAAGGGGCAATCCTCAAATGAAGCACACTCGGCTATTCAGAAGCACCGATACGCGAACAGGCATCTCGCTGGCGACAGCGGCGTTGTTCTTTTGCGCGCTGTCAACGCCTGCCATGGCTCAAACCGGAGTGGACGACGATCGCGTCTCATTGCCAGAAGGACCAGGTTCGCTCGAAGGCGTTGGCGATAACATCGACATCGATCCCAATATGGGCTCGATGAGCCACAACATCAGCTTCGCGCTCCCCCAGGGTCGCAACGGGATGTCCCCAGCGACCTCGTTAAGCTACTCCTCGTCGGCGCCTGCGGGGTTGCTCGGGATCGGGTGGAGCATGCAAATGCCTACCATCGAGCGCATGTCCTCGCGCGGCATTCCCGAGTACCAGCCTGACGACCTCTTCGCCGCCAATGGCGGCTCGGAGCTTGTCCTCGTCGATGACTCGGGCAGCGACTATGTCTACCGCGAGCGCTTCGAGAAGAGCTTCAATCGCTACATCTGGAAAAATGTCGGCGGCGGTGATCAAGGATACTGGATTGTCGAGGAGCCAGACGGAACGCGCGGATTTTATGGCGCGAACAAGGACGGCCAGCTCGTCGCGAGCGCGCGCACTGACAGCGACCTCGGCGCGGCGAAGTATCACCTCGTCGATCGCGTGGACGTCTATGGCAACACCGTGCGCCACAGCTACGACAAGATGGGCGGCACCTACCCGCTGATGACCTCCATCGAGTATGTCTTTGACGCGAACGACGAGCCAGTCTACAGCGTCGAGCTCTCCTATGAGGTTCGCCCTGATACGATCATCGACTGCGCGCTTGGCTTCGAGAACACGTTGGATATGCGCGTCTCGGGCATGGTGTTCAAGCACGAGTCCATCGTCGTGCGCGAGGCTGCGCTCTCTTATGAAGAGGTCATGGGCGGCTCACAAATGAGCCGCCTCTCGCTCGTGGAGCAATGGGGGCTTGGCGGGAGAGCGAGCGGCCTCAAGGACCCGATCGTCCACGAGTTCACCTACCAGAAGGGGCTCGGCGCGACCTGTGAGGGGGACTGCGACAAACCTTACGTCGTCTCGATGGGACAGATCCCAGGTAGCGCGTCGCTCGGCTCGGGTCAGGCGACGCTTGTCGATATCAACGGCGACTCGCTCCCCGACATCCTGGACACGAGCCAGATCGGGCCGCACCAGTTCTTCCTCAACAAGATGACCTACTCGACCGCCGATGGCACCTACTCGCAATCGTTCGAGAGCTCCATCGAGTCGGCCATCGCCACAGGCGGCAACTTCGCGCTCGGCGACAAGGTCCAGACAATGGACGTCAACGGCGACGGCTACTCTGACCTCATCAACACGACCACGGGCTCATACCTGCTCAAGGACCCGAACGCGACCGACTGGCTCTCTGGCGGAAACCCCGTCGATGTCGAGCAGCTCAAGAACATCGACTTCCAGAACGCGCGCTTCTTTGACTACGACCTGGACAAGAAGATCGACGTGCTCGTCTCGACCAGCACCAACACACAACTGCTCGTCAACAACGGGACCTCCTTCGACGCGCAGAGCGCGAATACCATCGGGGTTGGTTTTGCTGATGCCAACCTCCAGCTCTCGGACATGAACGGCGATGGGATGAGCGACATCGTCGAAATCACTGGCGCTGGCTCCTTGCGCTACCGCGTCAACCTCGGCCGAGGCAACTGGACTGGCTGGCGCTCGATGAGCAACATCGCCATCTCACTCGCAGAGCAAGACCTCGCAGAGCTCGAAGATATCAACGGCGATGGCCGCGATGATATCGTCATCGTGACCGCCACCCAGGTCAAATACGCCCTGAACAAGGGGAGCTTCTTCGACGCCTTCGTCATCATCGACAGCGGCGGCGTCAATGGCACCCTGCCCGAGCGCTCCGATGGCGTCCGCGTGCTCTACTCGGACATGAACGCCAATGGCTCCGAGGACGTTGTTTGGTTCAACCCTGATGGCACCGTCGAATACCTGGAGCTCTTCCCGCAGCGCGCGAACCTCGTCTCGACGCTCACCAACGGCATCGGGATGGTGCAGAAGGTGACCTATGGCACCGCCGCGCAACAGCGCGCGCGCGCAGAAGCCGAGGGGCATCCATGGAGCATGGTGCTCCAGATGCCGCTGCCCGTGGTCGACCAGGTGGATCGCTACGCCACGCTCACCGGCAGCGCAGATGGGAGTGGCCTGCACGAGATCATGACCTATACCTACCGCGATGGATACTACGACGGTGAAAACAAGCAACTGCGCGGGTTCGCCGATGTCGAGATCTTCACCGAAGGTTCAGAATCACAGCAAGCCTTCACGGTTCAAAATCAATACGACGTCGGCAAAGTCGACCCCTACTTTTACAACCTCCTGCTTGCTACCGAGACGCGCACCGACACCGCGGTCATCAACCGCGAGACAACCACCTATGACGCGTGTGACCTCGCGGAGGTCCCTTCCAACAGCGCGCTGAATGCTGCGGGCAGGATGCCGATCAAGTGGGTATGCACCACACAGATTTCGACAGAGACGATCGAGGGCAAGCCCGAGGAGGCAAAGACCACTCGCGTGACCATGGAGTACGACGGTTATGGCAACATGACCAGGGAGATCCACGAAGGAATCCTCTCACTCGATGGCGACGAGATGACCACCGAGCGTACCTACGCAGCACCGAACGGCGATCGCTGGCTTTTGGGGTTGATGGTCACCGAGCAAATGTACCGCGACGCCAGCGGCGACAAGACGCTCATCACCAACTACTACGACGGCGCCGACTTCACAGGACTCGCTGCGGGCGAGTACACCCATGGGTTCCTCTCGCGCCAGACGGTCAAGGCGGACGATAGCACCACGCTCGAGCCGATCCGTCAGAAGCGCGATGATTATGGCAATGTGATCGAGACCATCGACGCCAACGGCGACCTCGGCGACGACACGCAGCATCGCCGCCGCTACCAGTATGATGATCTTGGCCTGTTCATCCTCGAGACGGAGGTGCCAAACGGCGACTACTCGCTCGTGCGCCACTCGCGCTATGACTACAACTACCAGAAGGTCACTTACCTGACCGACTGGATCGTGGAGAAAGGGGGCGAAGAGATGAGCGCGCGCCTCGAGACCAACGTGCAGTTCGACAGCCTTGGCAGAGAGATCAAGCGCGCGGAACCTGGCGATACGCTCGACGCGCCGACACGCGAACTCACCCACGACTGGGGGAACCCCACGAGCCGCGTTGGCGTGAAGGCGCGCTCACAGCGCGGCATGAACACACCGGATGAAGAGCTCTACTTGTGCCTGGATGGCCGTGGTCGGATCTTCCAACGACGCATCAAGCTCGCCAACGGCAACTGGTTGATCACCGGGTTTACGATTTACAACTCACGCGGCGCGATCGTCGAGTCTTACCAACCCTACACATCTGATAGCAGCGAGTGTGAGACCGAGCCGCCTGTGGGAGTGCTCTCGACCAAACACAAGTTCGATGCGCTCTTCAGGCCACTCGAAATCTCTGCCCCTGACGCGACCATTTATGGGGAGGCATCCATCAATCGCATGGAGTACGCCCCTTTCATCGAGCGCTCCTTTGACCGAGAAGACAATGACGCATCCTCCCCCCACGCGAATACGCCCACCATCAACGAGACAGATGGCCTCGGTCGAGTGATTCGCATCACCCGAGATGGGGGCAACGGCGAGCTGCACGAATACCTGCTGCACTATGACAACACGGGATCTTTCGAGGGCTATACTGATCCTGCGGGCAACCGCCAGAACATCGTGGTCGATCTCGCAGGGCGCATTCGTGAAGTGTCGAACAAGAACTTCGGGAAGGTGACCTACACCTATGACGCCGTGGGCCAGCGCGTTCGCCAGAAAGACGCACGCGGCGTCGTGCAACGCTTTGAATACGATGGACTCAATCGTCGGATCGCGCACTGGGATGAGGCGGACGAGGCCAACACCAGGATCACATGGAGTTACGATCAGGCTGGCGATTGCGCGATCACGGATTGCACGAACGTCGCAGGTCGCCTCGCACGCATCCAGTACCCCTTGCTCGAAAACAAGGTGGGGAGCACATCACTGGGCTATGACAGCCGCGGGCGCGAGGTCAAGGTGGTCAAGCGATGGGATGAGTTGGAGTTTGTCACCGACACATCGTACAACAACGTCAGCATCCCCACGTCGGTAGTCTACCCCGATGGTCAAAAGATCGAGACCACGTTCGATAACGGCAACCGCGTGCTCTCGATCAAAGGCATCATCGACGCCATCGAGTACAACGAGCGTGATGACGCGGAAGCGATCCGCTACAACAATGGCGCCATCACCTACCAGACCTATGACGCCCTGCGCCGCACGAGCGAGATCGAACACATCGATGGCGCAGGAAACACGCTCTTCTCGACAATCTACGAGCGCGATCGCGAGGGGCATATCCTCGGGATCATCGACGCCCTCGAGCGCGAGGATGCGCCGAGCGCGACGATGAACTTCGTCTACGATGCGCTCTACAGGAACACTCGCATCGAGATGGGGACGGCCAACAACGAGACTGACATCCTCACCTACACCTTCGACGATCTCGACAACATCCTCGACATCTCCTCGTCATTGGGAGATGCGAGCCCCGCACACATCGGCACGTTCGAGTATGGCGCATCTCAGCCCAACGCCGTCACAGGCGCTGGCGAGGTCTCCTACACCTATGACGAGGCAGGCCAGATGACCACCCGCGGAGCGCAGGGGATCGCGTGGTCACACCGCAACCTGGTCGAAGCCATCGATGATGAACTCTATCTCTATGGCCCCGGAGAGGAGCTCGTCGGGAAGATGAGCACCGACTCGCTCGTCCTCTACTCCAACGACGACTTCGAGGTCCGGGACGGCGTCTCGCTGACCTATATCACGCTAGGGAACAGGCGCGTCGCGCTCAAGCGCTCCACGAGCCTGATGACGACCATTTATCCTGATCTTGTCGAGGATGGTCAGTTGACCGCTGCCGATGCGTTCGCGAGCGCGCTCGACGCAGACGCTGCGAGCAACGCCGCAGTGTTCTCGCCAGCGTCTGCGACCGAGCGAATGCTTGGCGCAGTCGCAGCCAGGATGATCGCGGACGAGCAAGAAGACACCTCCTTCTTCCAACACGACCACCTCGGCTCGATCATCATCGCGACCGACAATGGTGGACTGGCTCATGGAGAGCGTGGGTTCTACCCGACGGGGCTCGTGCGTTGGGAGACAGGCTTTGTCGACACCTACGGCTTCACCGGTCAAGAGCACACCTCGAGCGGCATGATCCGCTTCCAATACCGCCACCTCGATCCTCGCACGGGTCGCTGGATGAGCTTTGACCCTGCCTTCATGGCGATCCAGGCAGAGGCCATGGCTCTGCTCGGAGAAGCGACCACAGGCTATGCCTATGTCGCCGGTGACTTTGGCAACTCCACTGACCCCACGGGATTGACCAGAACCCGCTCTTCGAGCGCAGGTGGTGGCGGTGGCGGAGGTGGCGGTCGTGGCCGTTCGAACTCTGCGCCAGCGAAACAGGGCCAAAAAATCACCGGCATGGGCCAGAAAAAGTTCGCGAAAACCAAGGCCAACGTAGGCCAAAAGCTGAACAAAAAGATCAAGCTGGATACAACTTACAATAAGAATCACGCGAGCGTGAAGGCGTCACCAGCGGAGCTCTATAACTCGCTCAAGGGTGGAGCACCTGCCCCGGAGAAGCTGGCAGCGAGCTCCACAGCCAATGCAGCTCCGGCCGATCAGAGCAGAGCCGGTAACGAGCCCGGTCCAGTTGGCGACTCGGGCCTGGCGGGGCAAAGTCGCGCACTCAGCGCGGCCACCCAACAGCAACAAAGCGCGAACAGCAAAGGCCTGGTCAACATGAAAAAGAGGCAGAGCTCCAAAGAGTCCCATATGAGCGTAAAGATGAAAGGGACTATCGCAATCTGCGTGCTCGGGGTCCTCGGCGTGGCAACCATGCTCAACCCATTCGATGGCGACGCAGACAGCATCGATATCGGAGAGGCATTCAAATGACCTCCAGATAAACCACCGGGCGCGTATGTCACGCGTCTGGCAACCGGCAACCGAACAAAGCGCCCACCTCTCACCAGAGAAGTGGGCGCTTTTGTTTCACACTTTCCTCTGGCCACACGCGCGCCACACGCGCGCCGACCGTAAACGGACCGACGCTCCCAAGCTCCGAACATGGCTTATTACCTACCCTCTGACCTGGCACGAACCAGCAAGCCGACCACGCCAAACGCGCGGAAGAACTCGGCCTGCACCTCCAACCTGGCAAGCCACAGGATCTCCTCGTGGCGGTTCCTCGTCAGGATGTGAAAGCCAGTATCCAAACGCTCTCGCATAAGCTCACATCGCTCCTCGGATAACCCCTGGCCAGCGGAATACCGCAGGTGCGCCTCGGTCATCAACGCGCGCGCATCGCGGTGCGCCTCGAGATCGACGAGCAACAGCGCGCCACTGGGAGAGAGCAACGCGCCGAGCTGGCGCGCGAAGGCCGCGCGCTCCCCATTGTCGGGCAGCAGATGCCCCACGAGCACCGCGATGATGGCGTCATAGGGCTCGGTGGAGGAGAACGCATCGAGTCGCATCGCGTGGAGCGCGACGCGATCCTCGATGCCAGCGCGCGCGACCGCATCTCTGGCCAGCCCGAGCATGTTCTCGGACGGCTCGAGCGCGTCGATAGAACAACCTGGGAACCGCTCCCCCAACGCGACCAACTCGACGCCAGGGCCGCAGCCAACGACGAGAAGACGGCTCCCCTCGACAGAAAGGTGAGGATGCAACAAGGGCGGAATCATCGCGTGGATGAGATCATAGCCAGGAATCAATGGGCGGATCTCACGAGTATACCGCTCGGCGTCCTCGAAGCTCTTGGGAGGAGCCATGATGAACCTCTTGTGGGATGGAGTTCAGGATCTCGGTGAGGGCAGCTCTCGAGGCGCACCAGATATGAGCGTCGACGAGCCACCAACGCGCGCCCCAGCAGGGGCGGCATGTTCCAGGAACAAAGGTCAGGGCCGTGACCGGAAACAAGTGATAACGATTATCAATTTCACAAAAATAAGTACAGCGCTCGAAAGGTGGTGTTTTCAACCTCGAAGATGCCATGACCGATCGGTGCACTCGTGCTCCGATGTTGGAGGATGTCAGGGATAAAGACATGCTCCACGATCACCACATATCCGCGTGAAATGGGCCAATTTCATGCCTGGCACGGGCTCTGCAATCGAAGCGATACATCCTCGAACCAGACAAATGAGCCAACAAAAAATCACATGGAGCGGAGATGACGATGCGACTTACCACCATGCTTCTTACGACCTTTATCCTGAGCGCTGCCGCGTTGGTGGCCGCGCCAAACGACGCGAACGCCTTTTGCGGGTTCTACGTCTCTGGCGGAGACGCCGACCTCTTTAACGACGCGACCCAGGTCGTGTTGATGCGCCATGGCACCCAGACTGTCCTCTCGATGCAGAACAACTACGAGGGGCCGATCAAGCAGTTTGCCATGGTCGTGCCTGTGCCCGAGGTCCTGATGGAAGAGAACGTCAAGACGCTCGAGCCCGAACTCTTCGACAAGATCGATCAGCTCTCGGCGCCGAGGCTCGTCGAGTACTTCGAGCAAGATCCTTGCTACAAGGAGCCGCGCGACCGACGCTTTTGCTTTGGCTGCGCCTATGAATCGGCGGGCTCGGTAAACGACCTGGCCTACGCCACTGATGGAGGCGGCGGTGAGGTCTCGGTCGAGGCGTCGTTTGCCGTCGGCGAATACACGATCGAGATCCTGAACGCCACCGAGGCGACCGCGCTCGAGGAGTATTTGCAGGAGAACAACTACAACATCCCTGGCGGCGCCACCGAGATCTTTAACCAGTACATCGCGCAGGGGATGTACTTCTTTGTCGCCAAGGTCGATCCCGCGAAGGTCACGTTCGAAGATGGCAAGGCCGTCCTCTCGCCGCTGCGCGTCCAGTACAACTCGGAGACCTTCCAGTTGCCGATCCGTCTGGGGATGGTCAACTCGAGCGGTGAGCAGGACTTGATCGTCTACCTGCTGGCCAGCGAGCGCTACGAGGCCGCCAACTACAAGAACGCCACGATCCCCACAAACGTGCTCGTCTCCACCGATGTGCGCTCCAGGTTTGGCGACTTCTACACGACGTTGTTCGACAAGACGCTCGAGGAGAACCCCGGCGCCGTCATCACCGAGTACTCCTGGAACGCAGGCACCTGCGATCCTTGCCCAGGGCCCAACCTCGATACAGGTGATATCCAGACCTTCGGAGGAGACGTCCTCGACGCCGACCTCTCGCCGCGCAACACCGTCCTCACACGCCTGCACGCGCGCTACAGTGATGATGGGGTGACCGATGATATCGTCTTCAAGACCGCGCCAGCCATCATCGGTGGACGCGGCACGCCGACCGATGCGTTCGGCGCCATTGGCGAGAAGAGCGCTCAGGAGAGCCACACCAACAACTTCCAGGGCCGCTACATCATGCTCAACGAGTGGACTGGGGATGTGAAGTGCAAGAACCCCAACTACGGTGTCTGGGATGGCATAGGGCCGCAAGCCTCGGCGGTGAGCCCGAACTCTGGCGGCGTCAAGGCAGCGAGCGGTCCTGTCGTGTTGGCTGATTTTATCCGCGAGGATGTCGCCTCGATCGGACAGAAGAGCAACAAGCCATTCCAGCGCGGAGACCTCTCGGGCGGGCGCTGCTCGACCTCGATGGGGCACGCGCCGATGCAAGGCCCGGGCGCTCTGCTCTTGCTCGCGCTAGGATTCGTCGGGTTCGCGCGACGCAAGACCGAGGAGCAGTGATTTCCTTTCGAGCCTGGCAGAAAGCGTCGGCGCTTTAGCAAACCGAGGCCCGCGAAAAATGGCCCGACCTGGGTGACTTCATGCACCAGGCCGGGCCATTTTTCGCGGGCCTCGGTTTGCGCGCCGCCAGGCGGTGATTCAATAAATCACTGCTCCTCGGTCTTGCTCTTGCTCAGGTCATCCTGGAACGCCTCGATGGTCGTCAGGAACCCTCTAAAGTACTCGTAACCGCTGGTGATGCTAAGAATCGCCGAGATAATCAACAGCACCAGGCCCATCCCGTGGAAGCTAACCTTGACGGTGGTGAACAGGAAGTTCACCTCGTAGGTGTAGTGCACCATCAGACCGAGCAATCCGGCCATCTGGAACGAGGTCTTGAGCTTGCCGCCTGCGCCAGCAGAGATCACATACCCCTCGGTGGCGGCGATGGCGCGCAGGCCCGAAATGGTCAACTCCCTGGCGAGCAGGATGATGACGAGCCACGAGGGTATCCTCCCCATCGGGAGCATCATCACCATCACGGCCATCACCAACAGCTTGTCCGCGAGCGGGTCGAGGAACTTGCCAGTGATACTCACCAGCCCTTGACGGCGCGCGATATAGCCGTCGACCCAATCGGTCAGGCTGGCGATAAAGAAGAGGAGGACCGCGATAAATACCGACACCGGATCGCCTGCAAAGACGAGCACACAGACGGGCACGATCAATACAATGCGAAACAGCGTCAGGATGTTCGGGAGGTTCAGGATATCCTGACGGATGGTGCTCAGGCTCACAGCTCTTGATTCTCCACTGCGGAGTAATGCTTGTACCAGCGATACACCGAAGCAACGTAATCACGCGTCTGCGGGTAGGGAATTCCATCGTATCGCTTCACGGCGACGCCACCGGCGTTGTACGCCGAGAGCACCAGGTTGATATCGCCGTCGTACTGATCGATCAAGAGCCGTAACAACTTCGTGCCGCCGAAGATGTTCTGGCGAGGGTCGAAAGGATCGGTGACGTTGAGCCCTTTCGCCGTGCGCGGCATCAGCTGCATCAGCCCCTGAGCGCCCGCGCGGCTGACCGCGAATGGGTTAAAGCTCGACTCCACGCGAATCACCCCTTTGATAAAGGCAAAGGGGACATTGTACGTCGCGCTCGCTTCTTCGATGATGTCGTCAAACGCGATCTCGCGCTCGGAGAAGCTCATCCCGTCGGTGGAGTGGCGCTTGCCATGGCGCGCGATGTGCTGGAGCTTCGCGGTCTCGGCCTTGTCGATGTTCTTCTGCGCCTTCTCCGAGCGGGTCACGCTCTTTTTGGTGCCGCTGCTGCCGGAGCGCGTCGAGCTGCTCGAGCCACCACCTGTCGAGATGACCTCGACGAGCTTGAGATCCGAGCGAGGCTGCGTCGAGATCATGATCTCGCCATCCGCCGTCTCGTACTTGTAAAGATCCGCCGATGCCACCGCTGGCAAAAGATTCGCCAGCGTGAAAAGGGAACAGGAGAGGATGTGTGTAAACCTTGCGCGCATGATCTCTTGGGCGTTGGTTTTTTCGACAAAGGCGACCAGAAGCTGCTGCCCTACATTCTCTTTTTAGCCAACCGCGCGTACGCGAGCAAGTATTTCACGCCACGCGATCAACCGGGCGTGGTGAACTCGACCTCGACGCCGAGCGCGCGGAGGCGATCGACGATCCTCATCCGCTCGTCGCGCTCGGCGCTCGTGAACAAGTCCTTGAGCACGTTGTACTTTCGCGAGACCTTGCCATCGGACTGGTAGAACGCGGGCGTGAACGGGACGACAAACTTGAGCTTGTTTCCCTTGAGCAGCGCCAGCTTGATCCCTCGCGCGAGCAAGTCGAGGTTCATGATCCCGCACAGGTCCGACACGATCACCACGTAGTGCTTTCCTCTGGAGGAGGACACCATTCGCTCGAGCGCGTCCACCAGCCCGCGCTCCTTCATCCCCAACCTCGCCTCGACGCGGTAGGGAACCTCCAGGCCGCGAAGCTGCGCGAACTGACGCAACCTCGAGGCGCGCTGCTCGAAGATCCCCTCGGAGAGCACCGGGCTCGTGAGCGCGTCGCGGTTGCGCGTGAACACGCTCGCGAGCCAGCGCTGCAACAGCTTGTGGTTGACGCCCGTGACCTCGTCGAGCTCCTCTCCCTTGCGAAAATCCAGCCGCTCCTGAATCAACAGGTAATCCGCGACGAGCGCCTCGACCTCGTCCTCGTCGAGCTCCGTCAGGTCAGGATCGACGATCGAGTTTAGCCCCACCAGGTGATGCAAGATCCTGCGCAGGTGCCCTGGCGAAGATCCAGAGGCGACATGCCCGTAGAGCTTCTCGTCGAACGTCATCAGCCCCACCGAGTCACGGCGCTTGAGCAGACTGTCAGCCAGCCCCACGATGAGCTCGATCCCATGCTCTAGCTTTTGGCCAGGCTCCTGACCACCGCGCATCGAGCACGAAACATCGAGCATCAGGTAGACACTCATCGAGGTCTCGTGCTCGAAGTTCTTGCTGATCAACTTCCCGCGCCGCACTGTCGCCTTCCACGCGATGTGTCGCAATGGATCGCCAGGTTGGTGCTCTCGAAGTTCGCGCACGTCAGTGCCGATGCCGAGCTGCTCGACCGCGTGGCGCCCCCCTTCCCTTCTGGCCAGCGACCCGGCGCGCAAGCTCGTTCGCCTTCGCCTCGCCGCGCGCCTCGGATAAACCTCGAAGGGATGCACGCAGGGCAAGTAATCGCGCGTCTCGAGCAACCCGAGAGGATCGGAGACGCGCACATCAAACCCTTGCAACACCCAGCGACCGCTGCGCTTCAACAGCACCTCGAAGGAGGTCTTCAAGCTGCTGTTGGCGGGTAGAAAGCGCCTGTCCTCGACAGGCGCGCTCTCGAGCGCGGCGCCACCAAAAGCCTTGGCGCGCAAGACATGCAGCGTCACAGAGCTCGTGTTCTTGACGCGAACCTCGCGGTGCACTCTGTCCCCGACCACGTGCACGCTCTTGTCATCCTCTTCCGGGTCGATGATCTCGAAGGAGACCTTGCGTCGATCCAGGGCGAGCGCACCGGGAACGAGCAACATAAACGCGACGCCGAGTAACCCGATCTGGATCTGCCCCAGGTACAGGATCATCGGCTCGCTCATGATGGCGCCCAACAGGATGAAGAGCGCCCCGGAGAGGAGCAACCAGCGGCCTCGGTTGGTCAGGTAAGGGCTCAAATCACACGCTCACTGTCCATCGGAGTAACGCACCTTCTGGAGCGCCTGACGCACGACATCGATCGCGCGGAAGCCGCCAAGCTCAGCCTCGGGCAAGAGGATAATCCTGTGCCCGAAGACGCTCGCCACGAGCGCGCGCACGTCATCGGGCAGCACGTAATCGCGCCCGTGGAGCGCGGCGCGCGCCTTGGAGCTCTTGAGCAGTGAGAGCGCCGCGCGCGGCGAGGCGCCGAGCTCGACCTGAGTGTGGTCGCGCGTGAAGCGCGCGAGCCGGATGATGTACTGCACGAGCTCGTCGGAGATATGCAACCCGTCGACAAAGTCGCGCGCCTCCTCGATGTCCTGCGGCGTGAGCACGGGCGCCACAGGTTGAGGTTCGCGCTGGTGCGTCTTGAGCACGCGGAACTCTTGCTCGGGCGTCGGGTAGCCGATGATGATCTTTAACAGGAAGCGATCGAGCTGTGCCTCGGGCAAGGTGTAGACGCCTTCTTGCTCGAGCGGGTTCTGCGTCGCGAGCACGAGGAATGGCGAGGGCAGCTTGTGCGTCTCTCCCTCGATGGTGACCTGGCGCTCCTGCATCGCCTCGAGCAAGGCGGATTGCGTCTTTGCTGGCGCGCGGTTGATCTCGTCACCGAGCACCACGTTGGCAAAGATCGGCCCGCGCCTGAGCATGAACTCTTGCGTTTGCAGGTTCGGGATGTAGACGCCAGTGATATCCGAGGGGAGCAAATCGGGCGTGAACTGGATGCGGCGGAAGTCGACCTGCACGCAGTTTGCGAACGTGCGCACGAGCGTGGTCTTCGCGACGCCAGGGACACCCTCGAGGAGCACGTGACCTCGGGCGAGCAAGGCGATAAGCAACGCTTCGGTGACGGAGTCCGAGCCGATAAAGATCCTGCCGACCTCGCGCTTGACCGCGTCGGCGCGCGCCTTGAGCTTGACGAGCGCGTCCTCGCGTGTTGGCGCGGGCGCGGCTTCTTGCTGCGGTGGCTGCGGTTGTTCTTGCTCGGGTTGGTCGACCAACGGCTCAGATGTTGCTGCGGGTGCGTCGCTCATATTCTTCCTTGAGGCCCATGATATCCAGAATTTCCAAGCTGCGTTTATGAACCCTTAACAGATCGCGCTCGGAGAAATAAGTGTCACTATCGAGGAAAACCCGGTGCCGCGTGGGCACTTGCGCGAACGTCGCCAGCAGCTCGGTGAGTTGTTGGCGCATCTTCCTCTTCTGCTCCATCGTGTACACATCCATGTAGCGTTCGGTGAACATGTCAGCGAGCTCGGGGACCTTTGGCCGGTTGGCGCTCTGCTGCTCCCTGCCTGCGTCATCACCGCTTTCACCGCGCCCATCCCAGAAGCCCATCTCGCGCAAGAAGAGCTCCTCGAAGACCTCCTTGAGGATCGAGACAGGGAGCGCGTAGTTCATGGCGCTCGCGCCGTGCACGAATCGAGAGAGGTTCCAGTCGAACTCGCTCTGAGGCGGATGCGTCGACGCCTGCGCGTCCGACAGGTAAGCCGAGTAAGGGCGCGTGCGGCGCATGGGGAAGATCGTATAGAGGTAGAGGATCAACCCCAGGGCAAGCAAGATCCCCAGGTAGTAGAAGAGCTGCTCGGCGGGCAGCCGCTGCATCATGTCATCGAGGCTCTCGTTAAACGAGGCGATCTTCTCGCTGATCTCTTCCTTGTTCCCGAGGATATCATCCTCGCTCCCCCAGCTCCCCGTTTGCTCGAAGGCGCCCACGTACACGTGCAGCTTGCATGGAGAGACATCGACACACGCGTAGCTCAACGCGTTGCGCCAGAACTGGTCGTTATCACCGACGAGCAACATGTGGTTGATGAGCATGCTGCTATCCGCCACCACGATCGCCTTCCCCTCGCCAAAGTTCATATCATAGACGAGCCCGCCATCCTCGGAGTAGCCGAGGACGGGGCCGCCGATGTTGTAGAGGACGGCGGGGTGGTTCCCGACGACAAACTGCACGTCTTTTAACAGCGGGTGCACGCCACGCGCGCGCACGACGGGCAAGGCGGGGTTGCGCTCGAGGAACTCGCCATGTGGCAGCGCGCCGCGCATCGGCTCGATGCGCGAGACGGAGAGGCGATCGAGCAGCGCGTCGCTCTCACCGAAATCATCCGCGAGGATGACGTTCCCGCCATCGATGATAAAGCGCGACAGGCTCCC
>JAYZVO010000006.1:0-58419 GCA_036155555.1 Myxococcota bacterium | reverse complement strand
GGGAGGATGCCGCGACGCTTGGCGTGGCCGTTGTTTGGCTCCTGGGTGTGGTGCTGGCGATGGTGGGGGTTTTGCTCGTTGAGCGAGCGCGCGAGCTCGACGGTGGAGTCGGTCGACCCGTTCTCGCTAAGAATAAGCTCCCACTCGTAATTCCAATCAGGGAGGTTCGCGATCTTGGAGGTCAGGTCCGCGACCGAAGCCGAGAGGATGCCTTCCTCGTTGTAAATCGGGATCACCACCGAAACATCGATGGCGTCGTTGGACTCTTCAGGGGTGTTCTGATCCATGAAATCGACAACAGCAATAGGGTTAGAATGGGAAAAGCAGAAAACCTGCGCCGTTCTTTAGCAGAACCTTTGGCGGGAATCGAGCCGAAGGCGTCGAATCACTCCTCTCTGAGCGTACGAAACCAACGAATCAGCACCCGGATAAGCAACAGGTTGAGCAACAACACCGTCACGCTCAACCCGATGAGCATCGCGACGTTCTGGCCAGCAGGCGCTTGCGTCGCGGCGACGAGCGGGATCACCGGGGGAATCAGCAGCAGCACCGCTGAGGCGAGGATCGTCCTCCAACCGAGCACCTCGCCGCTCTGCGGCTCGGAGTTTTGATCGTTTGACGATGATTCAGTTTGGCTTTCTTCGGCAGACATCCTTGAGTCTCGACCCCTGGCGGCGATAATTGAAGGTGTGGATGGATGAACTCTCTGTATGGGATCATCCCGTGCGGAGGGCAACATAACGAATCCATTCCACACGGTCGAGCCTTCTTGATCCAGGAATCGGTTCGATCGCCACAAGACAAGGAGTGCGAAGATGGGATGGGGAAGAAAACGAGACAGCGCCGCGAAGGAGAAGGGCGCCAAGGCGACCGAAATTATAGTCGAGGCGAAGGCGCTCTCTATTCTGGCGATGCGCGATCACGCCGAAGGCGAGCTTCGAAAGAAGCTCGAGGAGCGCTATTACCCCAAGAAACATATCGACGCTGTGATCGAACGGTTTGTCGAGATCGGCTACATCAACGACGAGCGCACCGCCGAGCGGTTTATCAAGAGCCTCGTGCGCCAGGGGTGGGGGCCGATGAAAATCCGCGTGAAGATGCGCCAGAAGGGCTACCCCGCAGAGACCATCGACGATGCGTTGGCGGAGGTCGATGAAGACGCGACGTGGCTCGAGTCGGCCACAGACCGGCTCGAGAGCAAGTTTAGAAAGGAGGCATCCGAGCTCGACGAGAAGGAGATGCAGAAGGCGTATCGCCACCTCTCCTATCGCGGATTCCCTGGCGGAATCATCCGCAAGATCCTCTTCAGCTAGAAGATCTGCTTGCCCAGCGAAAACCAGACGTTGGTGTGCGGATTCTGCGCGAGGTATGAGGAAGGAAACGCATACCCTGCGCGCGCGTGGACTTGCCAGCCGCTCCCCCAACGAAAATCACCGAACAACCCGATGCCCTGAAGGCTCGCGCCGAGGCCGTCCGTCGTCGCCGTGTAATCGGTGCGCCGTGCATCGGCCTCGGACAGTTGCATGTGATCGACGAGCAATCCGACCTCGTGGTCTGCGAAGAGGCGGACATGCGTCGAGAGCTGCGCGGTGCCAAAGTTCTCGGGCAGGTAAGAGGCCCAGGGGAGCCCGGCGAGCGAGACCACATAGGGGTTCATTCCGCCGACGCGAACGCGCGTCAGGTCATCCTCTCCGCGACCGAGCGCCATAAAGAGGGACGCCTGGAGCCTGAAGCGATCGTGGAGTTGGCGACCTGCGCGCAACCAGGCGCGACCATAAATCGGTTGTTCTCCAGCATTGTTTCTTTGCTCGCCGTTCAATGCTGCATCCTCGACCTGTCCCCAGGGGCGCCAGTTCTCGCGATAGTCCGAGCCAAGCTCTGCGCCAAACCCCCAACCTCGCACGCGCCAGTAGTGTCTGTGAGGGTCCGAGATCGAGGCGTCGTGAGCGATCTTCCAATACGTCATGCGAAGCTTTGGCTCGAAGACCCACATATCAGGAGGGAGGACGAGGTCTGGCGTCGTGGTCTCGAGCGGCTGGAAGAACCACCGCCTGCCGCCGAGTTCGAGTTGTAGGAAGACCGGGGCGTCCTTGACGTCGAGCTGCGCGGCGCCCTGGATGAATCCTGCGCTGAATCCTCTCTCTTTCGCGAGGTCTCCCTGCTCGTAGTAGTCGATCAGGAGCCCGGCGAACCGCGCCTCACCCTTGACGAATCCGCCGAGGCGAATCGTGTCATCGAGCTTGAAATCACGCGCGCTCAGGATGAGCGTGTCGGTGTTAAACGTGAGGTCGATGTCTGCCTCGCGCACGAGGTCATCGCGTTGGTAGGTCAGCAATCCGTAGCCATGTCCTCCGATATCGGGCGTTGGCCATAGCTCGACGCCAGCACCGACGTACATGCGCCCCCTGTCGGACGCATCCTGCGCGAAGACGAATCCTGGCGAGGCAATCACACACGTGAGCACGAGGAACAGGCAGAGAACGACACGAATCGAGGCAGACCAGCGCAAGGATTCTCTCCGGGCAAAGCAGGCATCATGGAACGCTCCTATTGAAAGGATGCCCGATGTGGTTGTCCAGTCGCGAAATCGAGGAGCGAGACAATCATTTGCCTCGGTGAGCGGATTGGCTCACAATAGAAGGAAGCGGAATTCCTGCTGAAACAAACTGACACGCTCGCCCGTTCGATCCAGTGATGGGAAGCGGCACCCACGATCATCTCAAAAGCTCGGACACGAAACGTTCGCCAAAGAGAAGGGACATGCACAAGATTCTGGAAGATACCGCAGCTGACTTCCTCAAGGAACTTGGCAAGGAGCTCGTGAAGCATACGGCCAAGGCCATCGTCTCCGAGGTTGTTCGCGCGCAAGTGGACATGTGGAAGCAGATTCGACTCAAGAAGAAGCGCCGTGAAATCGACCTCGTGTGGCGAGAAGAGGACGAGGCGAGGAAGGAGCGACTCGAGCGCAAGAAGCGCGAAGAGGAAGAAGCGAGCGCGAATCCGCCAGCAAAACCAGCCAAGCCATCACCATCGCCAAAGCCTGCTCCGGCTGACGATGAAGGTGACGACCAGGAGGAGGACGTGGTCTTCGTGCCTCCTCCAGCGAACGAAGAGACGCCCGAGACGCCGACGATGCCTCCCGAAGATGGCGATGACGACGAGCCTCCGGTGGGCAAGGAACCTGGAGAAGACGAGGATGACGAGACCGACGGCTCGGTCTGATCCTCGATGAACGCGGTTCGAGAAAGGCAAAGAGGCGACATGTGTCACATGTCGCCTCTTTGCTTTTCTTGGCTGCCCGTCCACGTGAACGAGCAGGCTTGGCCTGCTCGTGGTGTTGGCTCGGAGTCAATACGGAGAGAGACGCGAGAGGCGCTCCTGAATGTCACGAGCGCACGCTTTCGCGCCGATGGCGGTGTAATAGGCTGCGAGCATCTCGAGCCCGTAGGCGTGTCTGGGGGCGATGGCGACGAGCTCGAAGATGTGCGCGGCGACGGCCTCGATGTGTTGACCTGCATCGAGCGCTTCCTGGATCGACCTCCGCAAGAGGGCCGCGCGCTCGCGCGTGGGCAGGGTAGGGGAGAGCAGCTCCGGGTTGTTTGTCGGAGGGGTCGGCGCTTCGCTATCGGTTCGAGAATGTGGGTTTGTCTGTCGCGTTGTGGGAGCGCCACCGGAGGACTTACTGCGGAGTTGATAACTGCGCGCGAGCTTCTTTTGCATGGGCGAGAGCTCTGGCGCGGAGGAAGCGGAGGGGAGGGAACGCGCGCTGGCAGGACGTGGTCGAACCGACCTGGATCGCGCGCGCCTTCCCTCCCCTCCGCTTCCGGAGCCACCCTGCCGGTCTTCTCTCTCGATGTTCTTTGCCCTGCTCTTTATGGGGAGCGCGAGCTGTGCGCCACGCGCGAACTTGCCGAGCAGGGCCGCGAGCGAGACCACATCGAGCAGGTTGTGTTCGATGACATCGTGAAGCAGCGAGGGATTTCCGCTGGCGAGGTAGGACTTCCAGCGCCTGGGGACCTCGCTTCCGGGCAGGTCATCTTCGCGATGAAAGCGAAGCTGTGTGCGCTCGAGGGTTTGCAAACCGAGGGCGTGGTTCTGCCTGGGGAGTTGTCTGCGCGCGGTCAGCACCAGGTCGATATGGCCCATCGCGTCGAAAGGGGAGCGAATCGCGAAGCGCTCGAACCGTTTCTTTAGCCTGGGGATATCGAAGCTCTTCCCATTGAAGGTGCAGACCGAGGCAAAGGAGGAGGCCGTCTCGGCGAATGCGCGCAACATGCGGCCTTCGGCCTCTTCTTCGAGGAGGTTCCACACGGTGGTCTCGAGCGTGGTGCCGTTCCACCACGCGGCGCCAACGCAGATGATGGCGTCGTCGTTTCTCAGGCCAGCGGTTTCGATGTCGAGGAAGAGGATGCGTTCAGGCGGCGTCTCGCCAAGACCCAGCACGGAGGTGGGATCGGTCCACTCGAGGAATGAGGCGAGGGGCTTGTTTCCGTGGCGATGCTCGCCGGGGAACGCCTTGAACTCGGAGGCAAAGCCACCGTGCTCTTGCGTTTCATTCAGGGAGAATGCGGTCTCGGGAGAGGTCTCTTTGGAGGTCTCGGTTTCTTGCACATCTGCGGCGAGGAAGACGCGGCTTTCCGTCTCCTCGCCGCTCGAGGGGGTCTCGGAGAGGCGAACACGGGAGCTATGGAGGCGTTTGAGGCGGCCAGTGATTTTCTTATCGGGAGCCATCGCCCGCTCCGGTGATTTCTTCGATGGCGAGGCTACAACCGCGAAGCTCGGCGTCTGGAGCGCGCCCGAGGAGGGTGAGGCGCCCGAGTTCATCGAGGGTGCCACGGTCAGATGTCTGGACCATCATGACGCTCTCGGTGTTTGCCAGGTCGAACCAACGCACGAGGCCGACCTGTCCAGGTTCATCGATCGGTTTTAGCGAGAGGGGGTCGACGACCTCGAGCCTTGCCCAGGGAGGAGCGACAAACAGCGGCGCCGTGGTCGGCGTCTCTCCCAGCGTATGCAGCCTGAGGTTGGGCGTGTACGCCTGCGAGCTGAGCTCGGTCATGCTGTATTCGGAGACACAGTGCGTCCTGGGGATGCCGAGGTGTTCGTGAAACATGGCATAGAGTGTTTCACGTGAAACCTCACGCGATTTCCCTTTAAAGCCCCCGGTTTCCATCAAGCGGCTGCCGGGCGCGAGTGAGAACCGGTGTTCGGGGGCGCCATCGAAGAGCGCCATGAAACCGAACGCCGTGCCGAGCAATGTGACAGGGATGGCGTCACGTTGAACGCGCTCGAGGTTTGCGAGCAGGCCCTCGAGGTCAAACGTGAGGTTGCCGTCTGCATCGGATGTAAAGAAGTAGGTCGCCTGCTCTCCGACGAGCTCGTCGAACATGTAATAGAGGCTCGAGTCGGGGAGGTTGCTCGAATCGGGCGCGAGGATGAAGAACTCGGTCTCTGCTCTGTCGGGGAACAGTTGGCGCCAGAATGGACCTTGCAGAGATGCTGCGTAGGTCGAGAGATCCTCGAAGTGGTGCTCTCCGCGTTGGCCAAGCGTCGTACCGCTGGTTCGGAACGTGCGGATGGTTCGCGTTGGCGAGGCGACGGTGAGCCGGACCTGCTTGAAGACATCGGTGGGGACCGATGGGATATCGCGAAACGAGGTCAGGGTTTCGGGCGTGATGCCTCGACCCTGACAGAAGCGCCTGTAGGGCAGGTTGTGTTCGAACTGGAAGGCAAAGTGCGGGATGGCGAGCGCGTCGAGGCGCGCATCTTCCCAGCGGTCTTCTCCATCGACGCTATCCCAAGCAAGTATCGCCTCTCGGATCGCGGCGCGTGAGTTGTTCAAGGCGTGCTCCTTTGGGTATGGGCCGAAACCTGTCACCGAGTCCATGGGGCTTGAGTGGGTGACAAACGGACACGCGGCGAGGATAATCACCAGCGAAGTTTCAGAGCAAGCCCCCATCCAATCGCAACGCCAGGGTCTCAGTGTGGAAGAAAGTGAAGTGATCGCCGAGAAGGAGCCGACACCCTCGATCAATCTGGTCGTCGGTGGCGTCGTGGTCGAGTTCGACGGCAACAGGATCTTGCACGAGGTGTCGTTCACAGCGCAACCGGGTCAGCTTATCGGCGTACTCGGGCCGAGTGGTTCTGGCAAATCGACGCTGTTGTTCGCGGTCTCCGGGTTTCGCCCGCCCAAGGCGGGGACGGTTCGCATGGGACCGTACAAGCTTCCCGACGACTTCGAGAAGGTCAAGGAGCTCATCGGGTTTGTCCCACAGGATGACATCGTGCCGACCGAGCTCAAGGTCGAGCGTGTGTTATCGTACGCTGCGGACTTGCGGTTGCCAGACCTCGACCCGGAGCATCGACGCCATCGCGTCAACGGCGTGATCAGGACGCTGGGATTGAGTGAGCGCAAGACCTTGCGCGTCGCGAAGCTCTCGGGCGGGCAGCGAAAGCGCGTCAGCGTTGGTGTGGAGTTGTTGACGCGGCCCAAGGTGTTGTTCGCCGATGAGCCGACGAGTGGTCTGGACCCCGCGCTCGAGCGATCGATGATGGAGACGCTAAAGGAGCTCGCAGACGATGACCGCGTCGTGCTGGTGACCACGCACATCATGAGCTCGCTCGAACTGTTCGACCGATTGCTCGTCTTGAGCGCGGGCAGGGTGGTGTACTTCGGGGATAGCGAGGGGTTAAAGCCGTACTTCGAGGTGGATGACTTCACCAAGATTTACGAGCAGCTCCAGGCGCGCTCGCCGGAGGAGTGGGCGAGCAAGTGGCGCAAACATCGCGGGAGCGCCGGATAAATCAGTCGCCCACGGCAAAGACAAAGGACATGCCCGTATCGAGGCCATCGGTGTCTTCAGCCGGGAGCGGCAACTTCATCTTCGACATCACGCGCATCATGCAATCGGCGACGCCCCCGCCGACCTCGTCGGTCTCTGCCTTGATGGCGACGATCTTGCTGTGGTGGCCTGCTGGTTGAACGCGGAAATGGAGCGTGATGCGCCCGGCGAGGTCGCTGTTGGACTTCAGCTGGGTCTCGTAGCAGTGCTGGAACGAAGAGCGGCGGCGGAGGATGGCGTCATGGAAGACCTTGACATCCCCTGGCGCGATGAGGCGTTCGGCGCGGCGTTCGGGGCGATGCCTGGCGACATCCTGGATGTCGATGGCGATGCCACGCGAGGCGCGCGCGAGAGCAGGCATGGAGCCAATATCAGAAGAAACACGCGCGCTCATGCCGCCTCGCTCGGTGCGCGCTGCGCTGGCGAGGTCGTGCGCGAGCAGCTTGCCATCTTCTCGCATCGCGTCAGAAGCAGCGTTGGCGAACACGTCGGAAGTAGGCGCTTCGAGCAGTGATTCGAGCTCGGCCTCGAGTTCCGGCTTTTCACGTCGCACAGGTTCGGGGAGGACCACCCTGGCGGCAACCTCCGCGTCGGTGAGTGTTTCGGAGGTTTCGGCCGCGTCCTCGAGGGCATGTTCTGCGACCCATCGATCGAACTGCTCGTCGTCAGCTTCTTCTTGTGTGTCTGCCTTCTCAGCGACGGCGGGAGGTCGGACAGGATCGCGTTGGAGGTCGACCTCGGGGAGCTTTGGCAGGAGCAGGAAGGCAAACTGCGTGATGACAGCAGCGCTCAGGATACCCTTGATGACGCGGGATTGATGGGTCAGGTCGATCTCGCGCACTGCGCGTGGGACGGTCACGGCGGGCATCGTGGCAGGGTCGTAGAACTCGAGCTCGAGGGAGGCGCCCTGGAGATCGATCTCGACGCGATCCTGACGGAGCAGAGTGATTTGTCCGGTGTTTGCTAGCCGCTGTATGTGGCCAGCGCGGTGCAGTCGAATCACGAGCGCGGGGTGCAGGTTGAGGAGTGTTTTCCCGGCGCGGGATTCGAGGAGCGTGAGGCTCGGGGGGAGCTTGTGCCACGTGATCAGGTTCCCGCGTAGTTCACGGCCGATGGTCACGCGGCCGTCGATGGGGAGGTGATGTTCGTGGACCAGTAGCCCATCGATTGCCATCGAGAGCTGGAGGTTGAGTGTTCCTGATGCGTCCATTGTATCGCCCCGTGGCCTGTAAGTGGCCATGAACTCGTAAACAGATTCCGCCGTTCAGGGTATCGACACCAGGGAGAGAAAAATGTTCCCAAGAAAAACAAAAAAGGGCCTCCCATCGCGGGAGGCCCTTTTTATGTGCGCCAGGAGGGCGGTGATTCAGCCCTTGGGGTTCTCGATCTGGACAGCGCTGGCGGTGAACTCGAAGGACTCTTGTGGTCCGTCGATCTTCTCGGCTGGTTTGCCAGTCGCCTCGGCCTCGTCGTCGGCGTA
This sequence comes from Myxococcota bacterium, assembly GCA_036155555.1. GTDB lineage: Bacteria > Myxococcota_A > Bradymonadia > Bradymonadales > Bradymonadaceae > JAYZVO01. The sequence continues at coordinate 50,097 of JAYZVO010000006.1, read as the reverse complement.
GTGCTGCGCGACGTCCTGAGGAACGGTGACCTTCTTGAGGGTGCCCTCTGCGATGGTGGGGAGGTCATTGGCGTTCATGGGGACGAAGAAGGCGTAATCCTTCATCTTCACGCGGATGGGGAGCTTGGTGTTTTCGTCGTGCAGGGTCATCCAGCAGCCTTTCTTCTGGCAGACCTTCTTGACCTTGGCCGAGATCTTGTAGGGGCCTTCGCTGTCAGCGGCCTTGGTGAGCGCGTCCGAGAGCGGGATAGGCTCTTCCGAGATGGAGAAGTTGCCACCGTAGAGGTTCTTGGCGCCGGGCTCGATGTCCGCGGGGGTTTTGCCGAGCCCGAGGATCGTGGCAACGTTCTTGAAACCCGTGGAGGTCGGAGCAGCGGGCTCCTCCTTGTTTTCGACCGTGGTCGAAGCGGGCTTTTCTTGCGTGGTTTCGGCGTTGGCGACGGGTTGCGCGGTCGCGTTCGCCTCGGGAGCGGTGGTGGTGTCCTTGGACTCGCACGCCATAAGAGCGAGCGCAGCGAGCGCGACAGCGACAGTGGTTACCTTGTGCATCAGATCCTCGAGCGGGAGTGAGTGTGCCCCGAAATATCGGATATCGGAGCAGAAAACGTGGATATTTGAGCGACGTGGCGGCGTGGTGTCAAGCGTGACGACAACGGATAGGTTGGTGTGGGGACTGTTCAGGACCCAGGGGCGTCGGGTAAACTGGACGAAGGTGACCATTGTATTATGCTGGAGAGACAGATAGGTAGCGGGGGGATCGACGACGCGTTCTCCGTGCACCTTCCTATGCTTCTTGTTGCTCAAACACACCGAGCAAGGATTCATGACCGACATTCCCGAACACTTGTTGTATGGGCTCCACTGGACACTCATCGAGGTCAAGGACTTCGTGGGCCACTGTTTCGAGCGCGACGCGTTGTTGATGACGCTGCTCAACTATGGCTCGGAGTGGTTGCAGGGGAGGTTGATTTGCGTGGTGTCCCACGATTACGTGCAGCCATTTATGGCGCGTGGTTGGGCATCGTGGGGAGATGACGCCGAGACGACCGCGGAGATGTCCGGGGTCAAGCTCTTGAAAGAGGAGAGCGTTGTCCTCGAGCACATCATCGACGAGGGGACCTACACGATCGGCGCGCCAGCGAAGGTGGGCTTCAAGAGGCTCTTCGACGAGACGCCGGTGATGGAGCCGGACGAGTTGGTGATCATCCCGCTCCAGCTGGGCGGCAGCACGAAGATGTTATTGGTAGGAGAGCCGCGCAAGGTCCCCGAAGACCTCGTGTTGTTTTCCCAGGACATCCAACCCCTTATCGAGGTCGCGGACGAGGTCGCGCAGCAGCTCGAGGTGATCATCAAGCTGGCGAAAGCGCGCAAGCTCCCCGAGCCAAAGGACCGTATTCCGCCGTTGCCCGTGCGCGTCGCGGGACGCCAGCTCTCGGACGTGTATAAAGAGGAGTCGGATGGAAACCTCAACGTCGAGGAAGAGGTCGTCAGCCAGCGCAACTTGATGGAGGCGGTCTCATCCGCGCTCCAGGCTGGGGACTCGTCGATGTCGAGCGCGTTGTTTTCGACGATGAAGCCGCACGTGGACGCGGGGCGAGTGAGCGCACCGGGGGAGGAAGCGACCCCGGGGAGTGAGATCAAGCAAACTCCACGTTCGCGCAAAACGCTCCCATTAAAGATCGACACGCGCTCGACATCGCGCCATGTGCCCTTGACTCAGGATCAGGTGCAAGGGGATCGCGCGCAACGCTTCGACGCGACCTCGATCTCGGGGAGACCAGAGGTTCCCACCGCAGAGCAATCCGCAGAGATCCCGAGGCTTGGACTCGAACCATCTGCGCCAGAACCAGCAGAGCCCGCGCCCAAAAAACCAGGCGTGGATGTTGGCGCGCTCCCCACATTGAGCCCCTTCGACACGGATTATGGCAGTCAGAAACCGATCCGCCCTCGGCCCGTCCCCATGGAGCCCGAGCAAGAAGAGGAGGATGACCCAGGCGTCAATATCATCGCCCCCATAGGACTCCAGAGCGGGCCGATGTCAAAGCAGACGCTCATGGGCGGATTCTCGATGGCCGACCTGGAGCGCGCGAAGGCGGAGTTCGAGAAGGAGCGCCGCGATCCTCTAAAACCGAGCAACACGCTAAACGGATTGCAGGACCCGATCCCTGCCATCGCCGAGCAGCCCGCTGAAAAACCAGACGAGAGGAAGGGGATTCCCGCCGCAGGTATCCTGAAGCGCTCGCGCAAGAAGACCAACCCGGCAGAGGTCTCCGACGAGGAGGCACCAGAGAATGTCGCCACGGTCCTGTTGCCTGCTGTTTCACGGGAAGAACCTCCCGAAGATGCTGACGCACAAGATGTTTCACGTGAAACACCTGCGATGACAGCAACACCCGAGGACGAGGAATCACGAGAAGCCTCCGAGGTGATGCCACAGGCAGAAGAGTTGGAAGCGCCTGACGCGGAGGTTGTGCCCGAGGACGTGAACCAGGAGCCAGTAGACGACGAACCTGAGCCGGAAGAGCAAGAGGGGGAGGGGGACTTCCCCGTCGGCGCGACGCTGTTGATGGTGGGCGCGATCGACCGCGTGACCGGAGAGCAAAGCCAACCCGAGCTGCGAGAGCCCGAGCCAGCACAGGATGCCATCCCCGAAGCCCTCGTCGAGCAGATCGACCCGAAGGCGACCATCCCGATGCAGGCTATCCCACAGCTCGAAGAGTCCGTCGAGGAACAGGAGCAGCCCTCCCTCGACGAGATCACCGAGCCCCCGGCCGCGCTCGAGGAGTTGTCCGAGCCCGTGACCTTGCAAGGTATCCCCGAGGCGGACCCCGAGCTGCTCGGTGAGTTCGGAATCACCGGGGGTGGGGACGATGACATCGACCTCTCACTCGGCTCCTACGAGGAACATTCGAGCACGCCGGACGCGCTACCGGTCGAAGAAGAAGAGGAGGATGCCACGCCCGAGGATGGAACGGACCATCACAAGGCAACCATCCCGATGCAGGCGATCCCTCAACTCCAGCCCGCTGACTCAGAACCTGCCGACGAGCAAGCCGCCGAAGAGGCGCCACCCGAGGAGTTAAACGCGCCCGCTGACGAGGATCTGGGTCAGCTCTCTGCGGGACCGCAGCGCAAGGCGACCATGTTGATGGGTTCGATCGACATGAGCGCTCACAGAGTATCACCCGAGCAACCCGAGGAGCCCGAAGCGCCAGCAACAGCGCCCGTGAGCGAGGCAACAGACGAGGAAGCATCGGATGCCGTCGCCAATCCAGTAGCGCAACCCGAGGCGGCGGTCGAACAGAGCGAGGATGAGTCGGAGCAGGTCGCCGCCGCGCAACCTCCCGGCGAAACGGACATGCCTCAGGGCAAGCCGGTGCCAAAGAGCACGATCCCGCTCGTATCACCGGACATCTCGCAGGAAATCGCGGCGGAGGCCGCTGCGCTCGCGAGCGCATCCCTGGCGGACGCGCTCGAGGCAGGGACAGAGAACATGAAAGCCGAAGGCGTCGCCGTCAGCGATGACGCCTTCGCCACGCGCGTGATGCCCGCGATAAAGACCGAGCCGCTGAGTGCTGCGCAGAAGAAGGCGCTCGAGGTGATCGACAGCCGCGACCTGCGCGCCTCGATGGACGCCGCAGAGAAGCTCATCCCACACCCCGAGGTGTTCAAACGCCTCGAGTCGCTGTTCCCAGGGCGCCTGTATGTGGACCGCTACCAGTGGACGCCTCAGAAGTTCCCGCCCGCCGAGCGCCATGGCCCTGTGATCAAGGCGCTGTTGTTGCTCGGCGAGGATGCAGGGCCGTTGCTCGAGAAGATGCTCGACCACACCGGGCTCGACCATCGCTTTTATGCGACCTTCCTGCTCGAACACCTGGAGACGGAAGGGGCTCTCGAGGGCCTGCGCGAGAGGATCTTTGACCGTGACCTCCAGACACGCGCCCTCGCCATGCGCGCGCTCATCAAACGCTCCGAGGCGACTGGTTTCACAGATCACGTGCTCTCGCCGCTGCGCGAAGAGCTGCGCCACCCCACAGACGAGCTGCACGCGGAGCAGGCCGGAGAATTCCTGGGGCTCGCCAAGGATATCCACAGCATCGAGCCGCTGATCGAAGCGCTCGATATGCACCGAGGCAAGGTTCAACGCACGCTGCACGAGTCCTTGCAACGCATCACCTTGCAGCCATTGCCAGCAGCCTCGATCGCCTGGAGGACCTGGTATCTCGGGGCCAGGCAGGAGACGCGCGCGACCTGGGTGTTGCGCGCGCTCAACTCGCCAAACGATCACATCCGCGCGCTTGTTGTCGAGGATGTCGAGAAGCTCGAAGCAAACCACAAGCTTGTCCTCGGCTATCACCCTGACCAACCCGCGCGCCTGAGAGCCAGAGCGCAACAGCAACTTCGCGAGTGGTACTCCCAGCACAACAAGCTGTGAAACCACGCCGCTGGATGTTTCACAGGCAAAAATAAGAGAGGCGATGTTTCACATGAAACATCGCCTCTCTTATTTTTGCCTGTGAAAACAGGTTCTTGGTGACCCAAAACCCGTGGCCCGCGCCCTGAGGGGCCGCCACATTTGCCACCGGCGGGAGAGTATTTTCCCCGCGATGGCAAATGTGGCGGCCCCTCAGGTCGCTCGGCAGCAAGGCTCGTCAATCAAGGTTCGATAAACACGACGCCCGCGTCACCATCGACCGTCACCAGGTCTCCATCCTTGATCAGGTGCACGGCATCGCGCGCGTTGACGACGGTGGGGATGCCAAACTCTCTGGCGACCACGCAGGCGTGCGAGAGCGGACCACCGAGGCTCATGACGACCGCAGAAGCAGTCAGGAAGAGGGGCGTCCAACCGACGTCAGCGTAGGGCACGACGAGGACCTCGCCATGCTCGAGCGTGATCTTGGCGCCGGGGTCAAAGAGGACGCGAGCGCGACCTGTCGCGCGGCCGCTCGAGCCGGGGAGCCCGAAGATCGCCTCGGCGTTTTCGGGGATGCCAGCGCGGCTGCGCGCCGGTGATGTGAGGTCATCCTCCGAGACCATCTTTCGACCCTGGAGCAAGAACGTGCTGGGAGGATCGGGTTGCTGGCGCTGCGCATCGAAGATTGCCCTGCGTACGAGCACCGTCAGGGCGAAGGTGTCCGTGACGCCAGGATCTTGTAGCCAGGCGCGGACCTCCTCCTCACGCAGGAAGAAGATGTCCTCCTCGCGCTGGAGGACGCCCGCTGTGACCAGCCTACGCCCACACTCGAGGAAGTAACGGCGGTACATGTCGAGGGAGTCCACGACGAGCGCACGCAACGCCTCGCGACGGCGCGCGTTTCCACGCGTGTAAGAGAGGAGGACCTTGAACAGCGGGCGCGTGATGGCGCCAAAGGTCTTGTCGATGACCTCCTCGACCTGCGCCATGCGCGCGGCTTTCTCGCGCTCCGCCTCGCGCAGGCTGGGGAGATGCGGTGAGAGGACGAAGCCGCGGACGACCTCGAAGATAAACGTGGCGTCCTCGCGCCAGCGAGGCGTCGTGAGCTCCGCTTCGCGCGGGGCTCTGTGCCCATAATTGGCCCGAAAACTCTCCAGATCGTCCAAAAACTCGGCGACATCTGCCTTATCACGCTGTTTTTGGAGCGTGGCGAGGGTCTCGGACGGTGGCGTTGTCGAGATCAGCTTGCGAAGCCTGAGTGAGCGGCGCGCCAGGCGGCCAAGCTCCAACAGCTTGAGCCCAGGCTCGGCGCTGCGGGTGTCCAACCCGCTGACCATCAGTTGCTCGTGCGCGACCGCTTCACGCCCACCGGCGAGCTTCAACGCCTCGCGCATCACCACGTAGCACATCAGGAAGTTCGAGCTACAGGCGAGCATGATCAACCCGTTGCGCTCGAACAACCGATCGACCTCTTCGAGCGAGCTGGCGAGCTGGGAGTGATTCAGGCGACCAAGATCTCTTAGAAAGAACCCCTCGCAGTGGCGCTTGAAGTGCTCCTCCCACCAGCTCGCGACGACCGGCATCGACAGCTGTGATGCGATGATGCGCGGGATGGTGAGGGGCAGATTAAGCAAGAACTCGCGCGCACTTCGGCGCTCGTAGATGTCGCGAACGAGCTCGACGCCGCCACCTCCGGCGACCGAGAACAACACCTCGGGGCTAAGGATAGGAATCCCGCTCGCGATGCTCATAAACTCGGTGAGGTTCAGGTACACGCGGCCACGAAAGCTGCCGACGAGCTGGTGATTCTCCGGGACTTCGAGCCCGAGAGAACCGAACGCCTGCTCGAAACCAGAGGTCGAGAACCTGTGGATAATGCTCCACGTCATGGGAGACCCGACCCCAGGCAGCGCCTCGCCGACGTTGGCATTGGTCCACACCGTGGGCGCGCTCGCTTCCTCACCAGGCGCCTCGCTCCTGGCCGTAATAGGTCTCATCTGCAAGAGCATCAACCTCGGGAGAGGATCGCCAGGGACGTAGGCCCACTCGATGTCCTGAGGTTGTTGAAAGAGCGCCTCGAGGCGCTCGGAGAGCTGCGCGAGCTGGGCAAGTTGTGGCGGCGAGAGCGGATTTTCGGCCCCAGACCGGCGCCGAAGGTAGCCAGAGGGGCGCTCGATGTAATAGGTCGTCGCGTCATCGCTCCCATCGACAACGCCCACTCCGAGGCCGTGCGTGGCCGTGACGACGGCTTCTTCCGAGGAACCCATCGCGTCGGTCGTGAAGAGGACGCCTGCCGCGACTGGTTCGAGCATTGGCTGGAGGATCACCGCGATCCCGGCGGGGACGGCGTGTGTAGCATCGAACTCGGCCCGGTAGAGCAGGGCGTCGATCGAGAACAGGCTGACCCACACCTCTTTTATCGCGCGCAAAACGCCCGCGAGTCCCCTGACATGGAGCCGGGTGACCTGCTGCCCGGCCATGCTCATCGAGGCGCCATCTTCACCGATGGCGCTCGAACGGACCGCCCAACTGGCTGCGGGATTCCTGCTCACGACCTCATCAATGGCCGAGATCAAGGACTCGGGGAGCTCCGCATCGAGGATCGACACCGCGAGCAGTTCGAGGTCCGCGGCGTCATGAACCACCGACGAGAGCACATCGTGAAACGCGGCGGAGGTGACGCAAAAGGAGGGCGGAATCGGCAACCCCGCGCGTATCAAGCGCGATAGCCCGAGCCCCTTTCCTCCAACCAGGTTCACATCATTGGTGGTCGCCGCGATCTTGAGGAACCGAGGTTCCGAATGCAGGCGATTGGAGGAGAGAGTGTCGGGTGCGGACGCCATGGGAAGCTCGTTCTCTAAGACCGTGAGGAGGCGGACAACGCCCAGGTCAGGTTGTGGAGGATTCGGTGACGTCGTTGGCCCAGCGCGCATAGATGGCGAGCGCTGCCGAGGGCTCGATGACGAGGATCTCGGGGACGTCGTAGGGGTGCAGCTCGAGCAGCCGCGCTGTGAGCCGGGAGAGGCACGTTTCAGGCGCCTTGATCAAGAGCAATTGCTCCTCATCCGAGGTGACCTCGCCATCCCAGGTGTAGACGCTCTGCATGGGAGGGAGGAGCTGGACGCAGGCAGCGAGCTGCTCCTTGACGAGTGTCTGTGCGATGGAGGAGGCATTGGCGACGGGGCAGCTCGAGAGCACCACGCGCAAGGTCGTAGGGGCCTCGAAATCACTCGGCTTCATCGGTTTTCCCCGTCACAGCGGTCGAGGGAGACGCGATGGCCTCGGTGGTACCTGCCAAAAAGAGCACCACGAGGTGGTCGACAAGCTCGCGGTGCTCGACCCCCTCGAGGTTCTGGCTGACGACATACTCGGAGACGATGCGCTCGACCTGGCCGATGGTCGAGAAGGCGAGGATGCGGAAGTTCATCGGCTTGATAAGCCCGCGCTCGCACAGGATCTCGTTAAACGTAGTGAGCATGGCCGCGAGCGTGTCGTAGAACTCGTGGATCATCTCGTCAAACTCTGCGGCGACAGCGAGCGCTTCCTTGAAGAAGATGGCCGTCAGGCCGCGGTGTTCGTCGAGCACCTGCGTGAGCATCATGCCGACGCGAAAGAGCTCGTCACGAAGGTCTTCTCGGGTATCGAGCGAGGCGGGCTCCCAACCGGCGACGGTCTCGACGACGAGCGTGAGCCAATCGCGCAGAAGCTCGCCAAAAAGCTGCTGTTTTCCCTCGTAGTAGAGATAAAACGTGCCCTGCGCGACGCCGACCTGCTCGACGATGTCGGAGACCTTGGCGTTGTGATAACCGCGCTCGGAGAAGATCTCGATAGCAGCCTGCTTGATCGACTCTCGCCGGTCCTCGCGCCGTTGTTCACGCGATCGTTTGCTGCGTTGCGCCTGTCCAGACATGAAACTCTCGTTGACCGGGGAGGGGTCAAAGGCGTCGAAAACACGCCACCAAAGGCTAGCGCCAGAAGCCATCGCCCACGACCCGAAAAGCTTGCCAGAGGTACCACGCGCCAAGATCCGTGTCGAGCCACCGAGGCTGACCCGCCAAACGTGGGGCGCCAAAGGGGGGCGCGAGTCGGGGATGATACGCGCCGTATATATATAAGGATCGCGTGCGCGCGCGCGTAGTATGAAGGCTTGACCGAGGATCGGCAATATGTGAGTGTTTGCTCACTAAAAACTCACCGCGCCAGGCATCGAGGCGAAGAGCCAAAGAGAGAGCGGGCAAGCGAGCGGTGAATGGAGGCCAAGAAAGTGACGACAAAGCGACTGCCAGCAGCGAAGAGGCGCAAGCAGATCCTCAAGAGCGCCATCACGGTGTTCGCGCGCTCGACCTACCACGGCGCGACGACCAAGAGCATCTCGGAGGAGGCGGGCGTGACCGAGGCGTTGATCTACCGCTACTTCGGGAGCAAGCGCGCCTTGTTCACCGAGGGGATCGCCTACACCTCGGACAAGATCGTCACGGGACTCGAGGAGATCCTCTCGGACAAGGAGGATCACCCAGTGGCGACGTTGCAGCGTTGCTTCGCCTATTACATGCAAATGTTGGAGCGAAACGAGGAATTCGCGCGAATGATCTTCCTTGTTTTATCGGAACTCGATCAACAAGACATCCGAGAGACGTATTTGCCGCACCAGGAACGGGCGCTCAAGGCGATCGCGCGTAAGATTCGCGAGTGGAAGCAGTCAGGCTTTGTGGATGAGGGGCTCGATATCCAGACGACGGCGTGGCTTTTCTTCGGGACTTACCTGATCTTGGCGCTGGTGAAGCACTCACACGACACGTTGGAGTTCGACCCGGAGCATGTCGTGAAGTTGGCGAAACCGTATTTGACGAAGGAAGTCTTCGAGGCGTTGTAAGCGACGCGGAAGAGGGCATTTTCGAGACGCCCGAGCGGGATCATCTGCTGATTTATTCAGGCCCAGCGCTTTGCAAAAGCGTTGGGCTTTTTATTTGATCCCGTCAGCACCAGAGCTAGACTCAGAGCGTATTCGGGGCCTTACGAAGGGCGCTGAAAAACGGGCTCCACGGGGCCTGATTTTTTGCAGACTCGAATCAAGGGACGACGATGGCCAGGATCGGCCACCTGAAGAATGAGGGTCTCTGAAGCGGAAAAAAACGCGGTCATCGATCGCGGGTTTTCGGAGACCGGAACGGAGGACGAAAAAACGCGAAGAGCTGATGAAGAAAATCAGCTCGAGCGAGGCCGGTTTTTCACTGGCCGAACCCGCAGCGCGAATGGAGTAGAAAAAACGACTCCACGGAGGCGAAAAAAATCACCTCCCGCGCGCTCGATTTTTGGACCCTCCGAGGCGCGTCACGCAGACGCAATTCCCCATCAAAAAGAGACGCGATAGCCCATGCGCGAGACGCATAGGGTGCTCGAACAAATCATGCATGAGAATCATAATGAATGCATGAGGCGCATGATGCACTGGATCGACTGTTTCCTCTGAGAAACAATTCTCTGGATTACGATCGGGAATCGGATGAGCGAGGACGTGAAAAACGGGCGAGTTGGATCAAACCAGGGGGAATTCCCCCCGCTGGAGCTCCTCTTTCACGAGGCAAGGTACGAGGCGCATGGGGGACGAGGCGCCCCCGAAACCCACAGGGCAAAAAGGATCGACCACGCTCGCATGCGCTTAAAACAAGGCCCATCCGAGTTCAAAAACGATCGTTCCAAAACAATCCACAGCCCTTGTTTCCGAATACGAAAGGCTGTGAATAACCTGTGAGTTATTTTGTGGTGCTTTTGTGATCTGGTCTGTGATGATCCCTGTGGAAAGATGTCGGACAACTTCCCACATCCACGATCACAACCTTTCCCCTCTGGATCTGTGGATAAATTTCACCAGTAAGAATGCCTACTTGGAGTGGTTTTCCACAATTCCACAGGCTCTACTATTATTACTAAATCATAATAAAGAAATGAGTTTTTAATAGATTTCGTACTCCGCGCGGAGCGAATCGCCCAACCCCCATGCTCATGCACGCATGACCGAGGGTGATGTTCTTGATCAAGATGGAAGGGATCTCTCTCGGGTGAAATCACTCGCTCCCTCGACCCTCAAAAACCGAACTTCGAACAGCGCTCGAAAGGGGCGTTGCGGTCGTTACCCGATCACATTTGGGTCTTGATTCTATCAGCGCTGTGTGGTGGATTGATGAGTCCCGAGGCGGGTTAAGTTTTTGAAGCAAACCTCATCCTCTCTCGCAGCCATCGCCGGTGTGGTGATGCTCGCTAGATTTCGAGGTGAGGGCGATGTGACCGCCACGGCATTCGACGAACGGCAGAAGGTAGGGAGACCGAAAGCATGAAGATTCGCATCTCACGCGAGGCACTGACTGACGAGTTGTTCAAACTCCAGGGGGTCGTCAGCCAACGTTCCACTCTGGCGATTTTGTCCAACGCCTTGCTCGAGGCCGAGGATGGAATGTTGACCCTCCACGCGACTGACCTCGACACGTCCGTCTCGACCTCCTGTGAGTGCGAGGTTTTGGAAGAGGGGCGCGTCACGCTCCAGGCCAAACGCTTCTATGACATCGTCAAGAACCTCGAGGATGAGGAGCTGACCGTCGAGGCCGAGGAGAACTTCTGGGTTCAAATCGTCTCGGGGGATGTGGACTGTCGACTCGTCGGCACCCACCCGGAGGACTTCCCTCAAATCCTCGACACTCGCGATGTGTCGCTCTACCCGATCGGCACCACCCGCTTGCTCGACATGATCGAGAAGACGCTCTTCTCGGTCTCGACCGATGATGCCCGCGCAAACCTCACCGGTGCGTTCTTCCGCGTCACCGACGAGAGCTTCCTGATGGTCTCGACCGATGGGCACCGCCTCTCCAAGATCGAGGCGACCCCCGAGGAGTTCGACACCAGCGCGGACTTCCCTCAGGTCCTGACGGAAGGAATCATCATCCCTCGCAAGGGCCTCTCCGAGCTCAAGCGCACCGTCGACCCGAAAGGGGCCGAGCTCTCGTTCGGCATCGTCGAGAACTCGATCGTCTTCAAGCACGGCCCGATGAGCCTCTCGGTTCGTCTCATCGAGGGGACCTTCCCCGACTTCACGCAGGTCCTCCCCAAGGAGTCTGACTCCAAGGCGGTCGTCCATCGAGAGACGTTGGTCTCCTCGCTCCGCTTTGTCTCGCTGTTCGCCAGCCCCAAGACACACAACGTCCGCCTCTCTCTCACCGAGAAGGGGCTCGAGCTTTACGCCTCCGATCCCGACAAGGGCGAGGGGAGCAAGGTCGTCCCGTTCGAATACGACGGCCCCGTCGTCAAGGCTGGCTACAACTACCGCTACCTGCTCGATGTGCTCGGCGTGCTCGATGGTGACGAGGTCTCCATCGAGGTCATCGACACCCTGTCGCCGACATTGATTCGCGACGTCAGCCGCGACGAGATGTTGTTCGTCGTCATGCCGATGCGGCTCTGATTCTCGGCGCCACGCGCACGCCCCGAGAACGAGGCGCTTGACACACCCCGCATCTGTGATGTGGGGTGTTTTTGTTTCGACGCGCTCCTCTCGATCCTCTCCAAACCTCATCTGGCGTTTCGAGAAAGCGCGATAGGTTTCACGCCTGCGCTCGTTTTCGCCCGGTCGCCATTTGCCAAGATCGCGCCCTGGGAAACGATTTACAAAAATGTAGAGATCCGACGGAAACGGATTGTTCCGTCCCCTCCACGCACGTTCAAGGACGAGGAGAGTAGATGTTCATTCGCGCGCTTCGATTGCGGAACTTTCGCAACCTCTCCTCGGTGATGATCACCCCCAACGAACGCTTCAATATCTTCACGGGGGCAAACGGTCAGGGAAAGACCAATCTGCTCGAGAGCCTCTACTTGCTCAGTGCTGTAAAGAGCTTTCGTCCTCAGACCAACGCTGACCTTATCGAATTTGGCAAACCACAAGCTCTGCTAGAGGCCAGAGTGGACCGCGGCGGATACGAGCGTATCGTCAAGATCGAGGTTGGCGATCGTGGCAAAAAAATCTACCTCAACAACAACCCCGTGCGAAACCTGTCCGACTTTTTCGGCACACTCAATGTCGTGATGTTTGGCCCGGAGGATATCTCTTTGATGAAAGGGAGCCCCTCTCGCCGCAGGGATTTTATCGATCGCGCCATCTTTAACGCGCACCCCGGTTTTGGCACCGACGCGATGCACTACGAGGAGATCTTGAAGCAGCGCAACGCGTTGCTCAAGCAGCCCAAGCTCGACGCCATCTTGCTCTCGACCTACGACGAGCAGCTGATCCAGTACGGCGCCGCGATCATCGCGCGTCGACTCAATTACATGCGCGAGTTCGTGCCCGTCCTCGAGCAGACCTTCAAGACGATCTTCGACGACAGCTTCGAGGTTCACCTCTCCTACGATTTGACGTGGAGCAAGGACCCGGTGGCCGATCCTCTCGAGGAGCTCGAAACCGCGATCGAGATCGAGTCCCTGCTGGCCGAGGCGCTCGACGCCACCGCACAGGAAGAGCGCGATCGCGGTCACACGCTCGTCGGTCCGCACCGCGATGACCTCAAGGCGACCTTGAATGGAAAGGATGTCCGCAGCTTCGCGAGCCAGGGCCAACACCGCGCCCTGGTGCTCGCGATGAAGTGCGCCGAGATCACGTATTTGGAGGAGCGGTTTCGCTTCGCGCCGATCCTGCTGCTCGACGACGTCTCGAGCGAGCTCGACCAGGCGCGCAACCGCTTCCTCTTCGACTTTCTCCACGATCGGATGGAAGGTCAGGTCTTTATCACCACCACTCACCGCGACTACATCTTGCTCGATCAAGATGTCTCCGTCTGGCACGTGACCGACGGAGAACTTGAGGGTGTGGAAGGAGTTGTGGATTCTGTGGAAGACTCGGCCACCCCCGATCAAGAACCTCCCTCGCTTCCAACCATGGATGAATTGTTGGGCGAGGAGGATGTGGAAAGATCTGTGGATTCTGTGAGTAACTTTGGAGGCGAGGAAGAGTGACACAGGAGATCGAGATAATCGCGGGCGGCGAGCCCGTCATACTGCCCAAGGGTCCTCGCCGCGGCGACACCCTCACCATCACAGTGCAACGGCTCGACGAGAAGGGAACCGGCGTCGCCACGTTCCCCGCAAAGATCGGCCCTCAGGAGATGCCCCGGACCTACAAGGCGACGGTGCGAAAGGCGATCCCGGGTGATCGCGTGCGGCTCTTTATCGAGAAGTCGCGCAAGAAGGAGCTGACGTGTCGGGTCGATGAACTTATCGACCCTTCTCCGAGCCGCATTGCACCGAGGTGTCAGCACTTTGGCTGGCGCGAGGAGGCTGGCAAGGGGTGCGGCGGTTGTTCGCTGCAATCGATGGGCTATCAGGATCAGCTGACCTTCAAGCACGAGACCATCCGACGCCTCTTCGAGAACGCCGGGCTCGAGCGTGAGCTGGTGCTCGAACCTGTCGGCGTGGACGAGCCGTGGTATTACCGAAACAAGATGGAGTTTAGCTTCGGGGACAACCCTCAGCATGACTTCGCGCTCGGGTTTCACCCGCTCGGCTACCGCCACGATGTGCTCGCATTGCAGGAGTGCCACCTCCAGTCGGAGTTCACATCCTCCTTCCTCCCCGCATATTCAGCGGCCGTGAAAGAGTTGGGCATTCCCATGTATTCGATGCGAACGGGCGAGGGGTTCTTGAAGAACCTCGTCCTGCGCGAGGGGAAACGCACCGGCGAGCATCTGATCGAGGTGGTGACATCGAGTCTTGATCAAACGATCCTTCGAGGTTCCGAGGTCGAAGCACGCGAGGCAGCCGAGGTGTTGTGTTCGTTGGCAGGAGAAGTCGCGGCGACGTTCGGGGTCACGTGGGATTCGGTGTACTGGACGCGTCACCACGTCAAGACGGGAGAGCGAACGACGTTCACGCCGATTCTTATCGAAGGGAAGCCGACGCTGACCGAGCAAATGCACCTCCCTGGGGGCCATAAACTTTCGTTCGAAGTGCATCCGCGCGCATTTTTTCAGCCAAACACACTCCAGGCCGAGCGCATCTACGCCAAGGTGCTCGCTTACACGGGCCTGATGTCCGAGGATGAGGACGCGCCAAAGGTGGTCCTCGACCTCTACTGTGGCACCGGCACGATCGGCCTCTGCATGGCTCCCTATGCGGGTAAGGTCGTTGGCGTCGAGCTCAACGCGGACGCCATCGAGAACGCTAGGGAGAACGCGGCAAACAACGCCATCGAGAACGCTTCGTTTTTCGTGGGGGATGTCGGCGAGGTGATGGCGAGCGAGGCGTTTCGAGCCGAGGTTGGCGAGAAGGTCGAGCTCGTCGTGGTCGATCCGCCGCGCGCGGGGCTGTTTCCAGCGGCCATCGACCAGATCTCCGCGCTCGCGCCCGCGCGTCTTGTCTATGTCTCGTGCAATCCGAAGTCGCTGGCGCGCGATTTGGCGTTGTTGGTCGAGCGTGGATACAGAGTCGCAGAGGTGCAACCGCTCGACATGTTCCCGCAGACGTATCACGTCGAAAACGTGGCGCTTCTCGACCGTATTATCTAATAAAAGACCCGCTCGACCGCTTTCTACAGGCACGAGCGGGTATATTTGTCCAATAAATAACGGCATTATTTGAAATTCAAATAATGCCGTTATTTATTTCGTGAATGATTTGTGTCGCCTGGATAACACGCGCCATAAAGAGAGAGGCGCGTTCACTTCCAGCTCTGAGGCTGGCCGTAGACGAAGAATTGGTCGCGTCCGATCTCGTCCTGGAGTGCATGCCAGGTATCCGAGCGAACCCCGTTCCATACCCGGAACTCATCGATGGCGCCAATAAATGATCTGGAGGAAGGAATGTGTGAGTTCCCGAGCGTGAGCGTGCCGCCTCGTGTAAACGCTTCCTCGGGGATGTTTGTCTGGGTGCTGTGTGAGTCCCGCGCGCCATCGATCCAGATCTCGAAGGTCTCGCTCGGTCGATCGAGCACGAGCGCCAGGTGATGCCACGCTTCTACGGTTGTGTTTTGATAGGCGATAAAGCTTGATTCCAGCTTCATCGTATCGCAGCCAGAGTTGTCATTCGCGAAGAGCAAGCGCCCCAGAACCGTCGTCGATTGGCTTCCCCCATCTCCGTAGAAGACGCTAAAACCTCGACAGGCGCCATCATCCGCGAAAATGGACATCTGCTCCCCTCCCACGAGCGCTTCTGTTGGGACCTTGAACCACAGCTCGTACACGCGCTGACTTCCAGGGGCCACGCTCAAATCGAGGTCCTCGTGAAAGCTGATTTCGTCCTCGTTATCTTTGCGAAATCGTGGTGCGAGGCCAGCGATCGCGTCCTCTTCATACGATAGGCCGATGGATTGCTCGTGGGGATGCGCTGCGTTTCGGGAGGCATCCTGTGGGAGCTGCGAGGTTGCGTCGAATCGGGAGAAGTGCTGGACGGTCAGGTAGTTGCTCCACAAGTCCTCGGGGTTTTGTGAGTCTTCGGGAGCAGGCGTGTCGAAATACATCCAAATCGGCGCGTTCTGCTGGCTCGAGGACGCAGGGTATTCGACCCAGATGTCTGCCTGTTTTTCGCTTTTTGAGAAGTGCTCGATCTCGTGATGTAGCTTTACGCCTTCATGCGAGAAGAAGACAATGTCTGCTCCTTCCTGATGCAACCGCTCGAAATCGATGCGTTCGCTCCTTAACTTGACCAACCCTACAAACGTTTCGTCTGGCAACTTGAGATCTGGAGTAGGGCTCAGCATGAGTCTGCGTTCGTGTTGGCGCGCGTGCCAATCTGCTGGTGGCGAGGGAGGCATGTCTACAGGGGGTTGGCCCATATCCTCCTGCGTCGGCACCATATCCGCGCGTATATCGGGGATGTCCTCTCCCTGGTCTCTCCCCGCGTCGATTTCGGAGGGGCCCTGGTCTGGTGTCGTGACGCTTCCCTGATCTTTACTGTTTTCAGCGACTTCTGGTGGGTCGAACAGGAAACATCCGCTGGAGATAAGAAGAAGCGGACAGATCAGCCCGAGGCGAAGGAACGAAATTGAGAAGGTCATGGCAGTTCACAGAAATGGATGCGAAGTGTTCCGACCATGATGCCCGATATGCGCGTTTTACGCCAACTTCTCGATCGAGTTGCTCTCGGTCGCGGCGAGGATGTGTTGGCCTGTAACGAAAAAACGCGATGTCTTTCTTCAAGAAAGACATCGCGTCTCGAGAGTCCATGAGTCTGGCAATTTGCCGGTTTAGCCTTCTTCGGGCACGGGCGCGTCGAAGATGTCCTGCACGATGTCGTCGATGCGGTCCTGATCGAAGTTAAACAGCTCGCCGAGCCTGTTCGCCATCGCGATCTCGCTCGTGTCCAGACCATCCGAGTGCGTCACGATGGCGACCATGCGCAGCGCGGCTTCGCGCTTCTCATCGAGGAGGAGCTTGCTCGCGGATTCTTCGAGCAGCGCGTCGAACGCGTCTTCATCACCGAGTGATTCTTCGATGCGGCTGCGGAACTCGAAGCCATGCTCGCCAACCTCTTCCTCCAAAGCGGGATCATTGGCGAACGGGAGCTGCGTCCACTGCTCGTTGAGCCCGTGAAGTTCTTCCTCGGTCACCTCGCCATCGGCAAAGACGGCCAACAAGAGCAGCTCGACAAAGGTCTTGCTGTCTTCTTTGCTCAGGTTCCCGAGGAGGTCCTCGTCCTGGAAACGGTCGACGATATTCTTGAAGTCCATATCTCGCGATTCTCCCGTGGTGGTGTTGCTTTGCGCTGATGCTTTTTATGCGTGCGGATCGAGCTAACACCAGGCAAGCCGATGCGTCAATGCAAGAGGTCTCAGCGGCCTCGCGTGAGCTCGAGGTGTGGCCAGCGCCCGACGAACGCTTTCTCCAGCGTGTACGCCGAATCATAATCGAGCGTGAGCCCTGTGATATCGAGGCGCCGGAGGTTTTCCAGGCCATCCGCTTCGAGCAATGCGCGCAGTCCAGCTTCCGTGATCGAGGTTCGCGTCAGCCAGAGCTGCTCGAGTTTGAGGTTCGGTTTTGCGGCGAGTAGCTCGAGGAAGGAGTCCTGTACGCCGGTGTGCATGAGCTTGAGGATGCGCAGATTTTCGAGGTCGAGCACGGCGCCAGGGCTGATGAGCATCAGGTTGTCGCCAAGATCGAGCTCTTCCAACCTGCCGAGGTGTTTCGCGTCAGCCAGCGGCGCGAGCAGCTCGTCCTCGAGGTCGTTGCTGCGCAGGTCGAGCGAGGTCATCTCCTCGAGGTCTCGAGCGGCGGCGATTCGTTCCGGGGCCAATCCTCCAAGCTTTCTGAACGAGAGGTCGAGCTTCGAGATCAGGCAGAGCGGCCCGAAGCGCACGCGCTCCTCGCCGAGCCAGAGCTTCTCCCAGAACGCCGGGTGCGTGCGCATCTCTTCTGGCCAGTGATGGCGATGCGCGTCGAGGTAGGGCACGACCTCACCATTGACTCGCCCAGGATCTTCCTCCCACATCAACGCCAGCGCCTTGCAGACGCGGAAGAAGGTCACGGGCGTCGCGGGCTCTGCGAGCCTCGAGCGAATGTCACCGAAGCGTTTGGGGAAGGTGTCCACGACGTTGACCTATCGATATACGAGGAATGGGCGCTTTGCCCTGATTCGAGCGTGCTTTATCTTGCCCTTGCTGTTTTATCGCAAGAAGCACGACCGCTTGAAGGAGGTTTTGGATGAGTGATCTTTACGATGTGAGCGTGGCGACGGTGACGGATAAATACGTCGAGCTCGACGTGACAGTGGTTCACCCGGACGCAGGTGGTGTCTCGGAGGGGCTCTGCTTCGCGCTGAGTCTCCTTGCTGATCCGCTCGACGAGTATGTCTGCGGTCGCGAGGAGCACGTGCGCAACTCACCGCTCTTCGATGAGATCGATCTCGACAGCTACCTCTCCGAGGAGTTCATCCGCTCGAACGCGCGCGGCTTTGTCGCCTCCTCCAAGATCGTCGAGAGTGAGAATCACCCGCCACCCTACTGGGGGGATGATAACTACGATTCGTTCTGGCAAGGGGACGAGTCGAGCTGGGCGCGCTTGCGTATCACGCCCACACATCCTGGCTGGATCGCGCACCTTCGCGAGGGGATGAGTTGGGACACCGCCGCCTATGATTGCGGCAACCCGCTCCCCTGGGATCGCCCCACGCGCTACCCCGGCGACAAGGTCAAACAGGTCACCGATGACCCGATGCAGGGGATGAGGAGCGAGACCAAAAATCCAAACAACAGCAGCATGTTGAGCGATGCGACCGTCAAAGAGTTCATCCTCCCCAACGAGGGCTCCAAGTCCTACACGGTCAAGGAGAAGCTCGAGGGCGATGCCATCACACCCGCAGCGATCAAGGCGCTGCTCGGTGAACCGGTCCTCGTTCAAGGTTCGGGCGGGAGGCTCGAGATCGGCGCGCTGGTGCGCGCCGATGACGAGGGCTCCTTCACCATCTACAGCGCACGCGATGGCAGCCAGAGCTCGCGCGGGTTCTCGCCCTCGAGCGTCGACTGGATGGGGCGCGCCTACTTCCTCGAGACCTTCTGGGTCGATGACCTCGACGTGTGATCGTGATTCGGTGAGCTTCGGTGCTTTAGCGAAAAAGCCGCCGCGCTGTTTTGCTGTGTGGAATCAGACGACTCCAACCGGTCAGCAAAACAGCGCGGCGGCTTTTTCGCGCGCCGCTTCGGCGTAAAATCAGTACTTCTTCAGGCTCAGTACAGGCGCCGCGATCAGGACAAACAACAACCCGAAGAAGAGCGGCGGCAGCGCCATCGCGCCCGCTTCCATAAACGCCGGGTTGGTCTGCGCGAACTCCACCAGGCTCTCGTAGCTCCAGCGCGAGGGCATCAGCTTGTAGACGATCTCCGAGGCGCCCTCGAAGCTATCCTTGGAGATGGCGAACTCGCTGAAGAGGATCTGTGGGAGGATCACGAGCGGCACCACGCCGACGGCGTGATCCGAGCGCTTGACCAGCGCCGAGATCAACAACCCCAGACAGGTCCCGCACATCGTTATCGAGAGCAGCACCAAAATCAGCCACCCGATCGGCACGCGCACATCGAGGAACTTGTAGACGATCAGCGAGTAGGTCACGACCTGCACGATGTTGAGCAAGAACAACACGCGCAGCTTCGAGTACAGATAGGCGCCGATCTCGAGGTTGAACATCCGCTCGCGAAGGAACAGCGAGCGCTCCTTCACGATCTCTCGGCACGAATCCATGCACCCGATCCAGATGCACGAGAGCACCATCACGAAGTAGAGGCTGTTGTTGGCGCTGTCGATGTTCCCCCACACCGCGACCGCCATCCCTGCCAGCGCGGGCGCCTGCACGAGCAGGAGCAGCGTGTTCTTCCAGTCCGAGAGGATCGTCTCCAGATAGCGGTCCGCGAGGACACTGCCTTGGTACCAGTTGATCTTGAACATGCGCGAATCACCACGACGTGAGGGCGAGAATGGATGCGGCGAGAGCAGGTTTTGAAATCTTCGCCTCGCCGCTGCGTGCAGTCTAACCTCAAAGGACAAAACTGTCAGGTTGACCCGCTGGAAATCATGCGAGCGGCGCAAAGCGGAGCACCGATGGACAATCAGTCGAGATGGTTTAATATGGCGCCTTTCAAGGGCCTTCGCGTCGCGAAGGATCTGCGGTTGATTTGATCTGAATCCACACGAGCCAAACCATGCCTCTGTTTCACCATGACCACAGCCTTTGCGGTTGCCGCCGCGCCGCTTCCTCGGGTTTCGCGAGCGCTGGAGCGCCCAAGCACTATCCCCCTGACCTGAGGATCGAGCCAGTGCACCTCGACATCGACCTCGCCATCGACGTCGATAACGAGTCCGCCAAGGGGATAGTCACGCACACGTTGGCGGTGCGCTCGGATGGCGCGCGCGAGCTTCGCCTGAACGCGGTGGATCTGGACATCAGCGAGGTCGTGGATGTGGGCGGCGCCGAGGTCTCCTGGCGCCATGATGGCGAACACCTCGATATCACCTGGGCAGAAGGCTTGAAGCGCAACGAGCAACGCAAGCTCGCCATTCACTACAGCGTCTCGCACCCTCGCGCCGGGTTGTTCTTCTCTCACCCGACCGAGAATGACCCGAACGCTGCGCGCTGGGCCGCCACAGATCACGAGACCGAGCGCGCGCGTCACTGGCTCCCTTGCGTCGACTTCCCGCAGGTGCGTTGTCGCCTCGACTTCCACCTGCGCGCGGACGAGTCCTTTATCATCCTGGCAAACGGCGAGCAGGTCGCAGAGGATCGGCACGGCGACGGCACCAAGACGATCCATTGGCAGTTGAACTGGCCTTGCCCGAGCTACATCACCTGCTTCGCGCTCGGCGAGTTCACGCAGGCCGAGGATGGCGAGTTCGAGGGGCGCCCGATCGAGTATTTCGCGGCAAAGCATCACACCGCCGAGGACCTCGTGCGCTCGTTCGGTCGCACCGGCGACATGCTCACCTGGATCACCGAGAAGCTCGACCAGCGCTTCCCCTACCCGAAGTACTTCCAGTTCGCGCTCCCTGGCATTGGCGGCGCGATGGAGAACATCTCGCTCGTCAGCTGGGATGAGATCTTCGTCATGGACGAGACGCTCGCCGAGGAGTTCACCTGGCTCGTCGATCAGGTCAACATCCACGAGATGGCGCACAGTTATTTTGGCGACGCCATCGTCTGCCGCCACTTCACGCACGCGTGGCTCAAGGAGTCGTGGGCGACCTACATGGAGTCCTGCTGGCTCGAGCATCGCCACGGCGACGACGAGCTCGGCTATGATTTCTACCGCAACCGCGAAGCTTACTTCAGCGAGGCGGACAACAACTACAAGCGCCCGATCGTCACCAACAAGTACGACACCTCCTGGCAAATGTATGACCGCCACCTCTACCCGGGCGGCGCGGCCAGGTTGCATATGCTGCGCAAGTGGCTCGGCGATGATGTCTTCTGGGAGGGCGTGCGCGCCTACGTCGCCCAGAACATGGGCAAGGCCGTGGAGACTTCCGACTTCCGCCATGCGCTCGAGGATGCCTCGGGGCGCTCGCTGGTGCAGTGGTTCGAGCAGTGGATTCACTCGCCCGGTTATCCTGCGATCAAGGCGTCCTTCTCCTGGAACGAGAAGCAGAAGAAGGGGACGTTCACCATCGAGCAAACGCAGGTCAAGGAAGATGGCGACGAGCCCACTTTCGTGATGGAGTTCGATCTCGGTTGGCGCATCGATGGCGAGGATCACAAACGCACCTTCCAGGTCGACCAGGCGAAACACCAGTTCACCATCGACATGCCCTCCAAGCCCGAGTTCGTGCGCGTCGACCCCGACAACCGTCTGGTCATCAAGCTCGACTTCAACCCGGGTGATGACATGCTCCAGGCACAACTCACCGGCGCAAAGGATGTCATCGGGAGGATTCTTGCTGGCCGCGAGCTCGCGAAAACCAACAAGCGCGCCAACATCGAAGCGATCCGCGATGCCTACGCCGACGAGTCCTTCTGGGGCGTGCGTCAGGCGTGGTCTTCGGCGCTCGGCAGCTGCGCCACGCAACCTGCGCTCGAGGTCTTGCTCGAGCTCTCCAGGACGGAAAAAGACCCGCTCGTGCTCGAGTCCTTCTTGCGCGCGTTGACGAGTTATCAGGACGACGCGGTCAAGACGCGCCTCGAGGAGCTTATCGCTGAAGGGCTCCCTTACCGCGCCCGTCAGGTCGCTTACGAGGCGCTCGGTTCTTACAAAGGGGAGGGCGTGCGCGAGCTCCTCACCGAAGCTGCCGCGACCCCCACCTTCACCGAGTGGCCTCAACGCGGCGCGTTGTTTGGCCTCGCTAACTCGCGCAGCGAGCAAGTCTACGAGATCCTGGCCGACGCGACGCGTCCTGCGCCAGAGTCCGGGCGCACGCACAAGGTCCGAGCGCACGCAGCGCGCGCGCTCGGTGTGTTGACGCGCTACCTCGATGAGCGCCACGAAGAGAGCACCCGCGAGCTGCTCGTCGCGATGCTTCGCGATGAGAACTCTGCGGCGAGAGCAGGGGCCGCCGATGGCCTCCTCGCCGCACGTGCCAAGGGCGCTGCGAGCACATTGCGAGCCTACAAGAAGACCCTCTCGCATCAGGATCAGGTCGGCATGGAGGAGCGCATCACCGCGATGCTCCAGGCAAAGGACCCAAAACTTGGCGAGCTCGAGGGCAAGTTCGACCAGCTCCAGAAGGACTATCGATCCTTGCTCGAGAAGGTCTCCAAGCTCGAAGCGCAGTCGAAAGAAAAGGACGCCAGCGCGTGACCGATCCCGACCCGAAAGCGCGGTTCACCGACCGCGTTCAGGACTACGTCAAGCATCGCCCGAGCTACCCTGCTTCGCTCCTCGACATCCTCGAGGAGGAAGCGGGTGCGCTCGCGGGGAGTCGCGTGGCAGACCTTGGCAGCGGCACCGGGATCATGACGCGGTTGTTGCTCGAGCGCGGCGCGCACGTCTGGGCCATCGAGCCGAATGACGCGATGCGCCTCGCGGCCGAGCACGACCTTTCTCGAAACCCTCGCTTTCACAGCCTCGCAGCGAGCGCCGAAGCCACGACGCTCTTGAAAGAGAGCGTCGACCTCGTGATCGCTGCGCAAGCTTTTCACTGGTTCGACCCCGCAGCAGCCCGCACAGAGTGCGCGCGTATCCTTCGGTCTGGCGGCAAGGCGGCCTTGATCTGGAACTCGCGCGACGAGACCGACGCGCCATTCTCGCTCGCCTACGAAGCATTTTTGCATCAGTGGGCTGATACGGGCTACAAGGTCGCGTCGCGGACCTGGGATACCGAGGATCGGTTTGGCGGGTTCTTCTCGGGTGTGCCAGCGCAGCACACCGCCGAGAACATTCAGAAGGTCGACCTTCAGGGGTTGATGGGGCGTCTGTTCTCGACATCTTATATGCCAAGGCCAGCGACCACCGAAGATCCAGTGTACGACGCGATCCACACCTTGTTCGACGCCTTCCAACAGGGAGGATTCGTCGACATCAGGTACACCACGCGCCTCTACATCGGCTCGGTGCACTGAAGCACTCGAGGTTGTTCTTTCAGGAGAGCAACTTCGAGCCAGCCACCGCGAGCGCGATCCAACCGACAATAAATGCCACGCCACCGAGCGGTGTGATTGCCCCGAGCCATCGCATCCCGGTGAGCGTCATCGTGTAGAGCGAGCCGCTAAAGAGCGCGACGCCAACCACGAACGCCCACCCCGCCACGGTCGTCGCCGTCGAGGATTCCCCCTGAGTGGCGAGCCACGCCGCAAAAATCAACGCGATGGCGTGGTACATCTGGTACTGCGCGGCGGTCTCCCATACCTCGAGCAACCTCTGCTCGAGCGAGCCATCCAGCACACGCGCGCGTAATCCATGCGCTCCAAACGCGCCCATTCCCACACTCATCGCGCCAAAAATCGCGCCGAGCATCACAAAGATCTTTGCCATATTCTCGTCCTTCAGGGCTTTGGTGCCCACTCGGGTGTTTCACGTGAAACGGTGTCATCGCCAGGGGGCCGCGCCAGGTTGCCACGGGAGTACTTCAGGATCTGATCGAAGGTCTCGTCGTAGGTGATCGGGCGAGCGGCGTCGACCTTCTCGAAGGCTTTTAACGCTTCTCTGGAGGCTTGTTGTCGCTCGCTCCTCGGATCGAAGGCGGCGATCTCGCTGGCGAAGAATTCTGTAAGTAATCCATGCACTTCCCCGATGTCTCCAGCATGCGTCGCGGCATGCAAGTAGCGGCGAGAGCGCAAGGTCGCGGTGACCTCCTCGCCGGGGGATGCGTGCAGGAGGTCGGTGACGTAAACCATGCCATCGGGAGGCGCTGGCCACTGCGCGTGCCAGAGCTGGACGGCGCCGAGCTTGGCGCGTGGCACATGAGCTAGCTGCCGCGCCGAGCGCATCCCACGGTTTACATCGAGCCACGAATAAACAAGCCCCGGCGCGTCGAGCGTGACTGTATGCACGTCCGGCGCGTCGAGGCGTCTTTCAAAGTCGGGTTGTTTCGTGTCGGTAGACCTGGCCGAGAGACTCGAGAGAGCGAGCGCACCGAAACCGAGCAGCGCCATCGCCAAAATCAGGATGGCGCCTTTGTTCAGTCCCGCTGGCGTCTCATCGGCCAGAGGCTGCGCTGGTTCTGGCGAGTCCATCACGCTCCCTTCGAGTCCACCTCGTCCCGGTTATCCTCTCACATCTCGCTGTAGAAGTATGCGCTCGTGAGGATGCCGTGGAAGAAGTTGTCCAGGTCAAACTTCTCGTTCGGGCTGTGCAAGCGGTCGTCCGAGAGCCCGAGGCCCACGAGCACGCAAGGCACCTCCAACAACTCGGTGAAGGTCGCGACCACCGGGATCGAACCACCCGAGCGAATGAACACCGTCTCCGAGCCCCACGACTTCTCCAGCGCGCGACATGCGGCCTGGACCGTGGGGTTGTCGCGAGAGACCACGATCGGCTTGCCGCCGTGGAACACCGTGAACTCGACCTTGACCGAGTCAGGCGCGACCTCGCGCAGGTACGCCTCCATCAACTTCGCGACCTCTTCCGGGTCCTGGTCTGGCACCAGGCGGCAGGAAATCTTCGCCGTCGCCTGGCTCGGGATCACCGTCTTGGCGCCCTTGCCCATGAAACCACCGAAGATGCCGTTGCAATCCAACGTCGGCCTCGCCCACACGCGCTCGAGCGTCGAGAAGCCCGCTTCTCCCTGCGTGTTCGCCGCGCCGACTTCCTCGAGGAACTCCTCGTCGGTGATCGGCAAGGAGGCGAACGCTGCGCGCTCCTCTGCCTCCAGCTCGCGCACGCGGTCGTAAAAACCTGGGATCGTCACGTGCCCGTTCTCGTCATGGAGCTTTGCGATCATGCCCGAGAGCACGTTGATCGGGTTTGGCACCGCGCCGCCATACAGCCCGGAGTGCAGGTCGTGGCTCGGGCCAACGACCGTGACTTCGCAGTACATAAGGCCGCGGAGACCGTAGGTGATCGAAGGCACGCCCGGCGCGAACATCGACGAGTCCGAAATCACCACCGAGTCACACGCGAGCAAATCGACATGCTCGCTCACCCAACGCTCGAGGTTGGCCGAGCCAACCTCCTCCTCGCCCTCGATCACGATCTTGAGGTTGATCGGGAGCTCTCCATACGTCTTGAACAGCGACTCGATCCCCTTGAAGTGTGCGAAAACCTGACCCTTGTCATCAGTCGCGCCGCGAGCAAAGATCTTGCCGTCGCGCACCGTGGGGTCGAATGGTTGCGAGTGCCACAGCTCCAGAGGATCTGGCGGTTGGACATCGTAGTGCCCGTACAACAACACCGTCGGCTTGTCGGGGTGCTTGCAGTGCGCCGCGTAAATGAGCGGGTGGCCGTCGGTCTCGTGGATCTCGGCCGTCTCCATCCCCAACGAGAGCAGGTGGTCCCGCACCCACTTCGCGCAGTGCTTCATGTCATCATCGTGAGATGGGTCCGCCGACACGCTCGGGATGCGCAGGAAGTCCTTGAGTTCTTCGAGAAAGCGGTCCTTGTTCTCGTTCAGATAAGTCTCGATCGCTTGTTCCGTCACGGCTCTCTTCCTCCCGGATGGTCAATTGCAGCGGCAGCAAACTGCCATTTCTCTCCAAGGTCTATCCCATGCATCGCCCTCGTGGCAAGCGTTGCAACAAGTGCGGATGGACTTCTTGCTGTCGCTGGCAAGAATAAAGAGCGGAGCAGCGACAAAACAATCGAGGGCAGCTTCCCTGTCCTTCACGTCCGATGGTGTGCCTGTTTTCTTCAGCAAGGAGTCCTGTATGTCTTCCAATGTCTCCCGCGTCCTCTTTACCGTGCTCACCGCAGTTCTTCTCTCGTTCGCCATGAACATCACGCAGGCAAAAGACGCCCACGCCGATGTCTTGATCGGTGTGGACGCCAACGGCGGATTTAACATCGGTGAATTGAGCACGGATGGCATTGGCCTTGGCGGCAACCTGCGCGTGGGCTACTCGTTCGACATCCCGATCCTCCGGTTGGTGCCAGAGATCCAGGTCGGTTACATGGGATTCTCCGTCCCCGACCCCGAAACCACCGGCGCAGTCGACGCCGCTGCCGCAGCCAACCTCCGCACATTCTCGGGTCGCGGTGGCTTGCGCATCGGTTATGGCGGGTTGCTCTTTGGCGTCGCGGCCTACGGCCACGCGGGGTATGGCATGACCATGACCCAGGCCAGCGGTGCCGACACCATCCGCGCCGATGGCCCGAGCTTTGATGGTGGCCTGGCCATCGATGTCACCGCCATCCCATTTATCAACCTCGGGTTGCACGGCGGATACAACACGATCCTGCTCGCTGACGCCGAGCCGTTGCGTTGGATCGACGCCGGTTTACACGTCGAGGTCGTCTTCTGACATGACTCCAGTGATTTGGAGTTTGCCCCAGTATTCAAACCGAGCGCGCTCGTTATCAGTCAGGTGTAATGCGCTCGCCAGCGCTTTCGCGCTTGCTCGTCCATCGAATCCATCTTCTCGAGAATTGGATTCAGGACGCGGTGAAGATCCGCCGCACGCGCGGTGAGATATTGGTCAGGATCTCATACGAGATGGTCCCCGCGCGTGCGGCGAGAGCGTCGACGGTGATGCGCTCCTCGCCGCTCTGACCGAACAAAACCACAGGGTCGTCGATGGCGACTTCCTCGCCGAGGTCGGTGACATCGACCATGCTCACGTCCATGCAAACGCGACCGATGACCGGGACACGCCGACCGCGAATCAACACCTCGCCGCCGTTGCTCATCGCGCGCGAGAAGCCGTCGTTGTAGCCCACCGCGATGGTCGCCACCTGCGTGCGTCGCTTCGCGTACCAGCTGCGTCCATACCCCACAGATTCGCCAGCCTCGATCCATTTGAGGTGAATGATCCTCGTCTCGAAGGACATCGCCGACCGCGTGCCTTGCGCAGATGAGGCCACTGCATCGCTCGGATGCAACCCGTATAGCCCGATCCCGAGGCGTACCATATCGAAGCGCGCTTCGGGAAAACGCCACGCCGCAGATGTGTTCGCCGCGTGCACGGTCTGAAGCTCGAAGCCATCCTCGCGCAAGGTGCTCACGCTTTGTGCAAAACGCGCGATCTGATCGCGTGTGAAGGCGTCTTCTTCTTTCTCATCGGCGGCGGCCAGATGGGTCATCGCGCCGACAATACGAAGGTGTGGGAGCCGCTTGCAGCGACGCGCGAAGTCGAGCGCTGCGTCGGGCTCGAGCCCGACGCGACGCATCCCCGTATCGATCTTGAGATGAACGTCGACGACCTCGCCAGCCTTCGCTGCTTGTGCTTCGAGCGCGAGCGCGGTGCGCTCGGAGTAAATCAGCCCGGTGAGCCCGTACTTGACGATCTTGTCCGCTTCGCTGGCGAGCGTGTTGTTGACCAGGATCGGCAGATCCAACCCCATCTTTCGCAATGGGATCGCCTCGTCGGGGTAGGCGACCGCAAGCGCATCGACTCCTTCGCGCGCCAGCGTCATCGACACGCGCGTCGCGTCATTGCCATAGCCAAAGCTCTTGACCACGGCCATCACGCCGACATCTCCGCCCAACCTCCTGCGCACCGCGTGGAAGTTTTGGCGTATGGCGCCGAGGTCGATCACCAACCTTGTTGGCCCGACGCTTTCGAGCAATCGCGCCGCGACCCGGTCCAGGCCAACCGCGCGCGATGCTTTGACGAGGACCACATCCTCGGGTTGCAGGAAGTGTTCGAGATGCTCCTGGAGCGTGTCGAGGTCCTCGAAGGATGCGGCGAGGGGAGTGGGCATGCCTGCTCCCCTCGCCGCATCGAGGACGACCTTTGCCCACTCTCCAATCAGGAACAGCCCATCGAGGTTACTCGTCGCGAGCAGCGCGCCGAGCTCTCGGTGCGCGCTCTCGGCGCGCGCGCCAAGATCGAGCATGTCTCCCAGGATCGCGATCTTGCGCTGCGCTCCGGCGTGCTGGCGCAAGGTGGTCAGCGCCGCGCGTGCGCTGACCGGGTCGGCGTTGTAAGCGTCGTTGATAAGCGTGACGCCAGCGGGCGTGGTGTGGATCTCGAGGCGCATCGGCGCGACCTCGTGGAGCGCCAGGCCGCGTTGGATCTCTTCGACAGAGACGCCGAGTTCGCGCGCTGCCGTGATCGTCGCCGCGGCGTTCGCCAGGTTGTGCTCGCCAGGTGCGTGAAGCTCGAAGGCGTGTGTTTGCCCATCCGCGAACGTGGCATGAAACCGCCACGTCCCCTCGGTAAAATGCGCTCCCCACAGGTGCACGCCTTCCACGACTTCTGGCGCGACCTCGCGGTCGAGGTCCACCGAGAATATGCGGCGAGGCGGGAGGTGGGTGGTGTCACTCTCGCCGAGAGTCTTGTCCTGAGCGGGCCAGACCAACCACTGGATTTGCTCACCACCAAAGAGTTGTAACTTCTCGCGCGCGGTGTTCTCGAGCGTGCCGAGTCCTGCCGCGTGCGCCATACCGATGTTGCTGATGATGCCGAAGTCAGGACGAATCATCGCCTCGAGGCGATGCATTTCGTCCGCCTCGCTGATGCCTGCCTCGATGATGGCGAGCTCGTGCTCGGGGCGAAGCCCGAGCAGCGAGAGCGCGACGCCGACCTGGGAGTTGTAGCTCCCCGGGCTGCGATGCAACGTGAATTGGCGCGAGAGCACGGCGGCGAGCATCTCCTTGATGATCGTCTTGCCGTTGGAGCCGGTGATGCCGATGACGCGTGTGCCGAGCCATGCTCGCCAGGCGCTGGCGATCGATTGCAGGGCCTCGAGCGTGTCGTCGACGCGTATCACTGGCAAGTCTTGTGGGACACGTCGCCCTCGCTCGACGAGGGCGGCTGCGACGCCGCGCGTCTTTGCCTCGGCGAGGAACGCGTGGCCATCGAACCTCTCGCCGCGCAATGCGACGAACAGGGTCGGCAAACTCGTGTGAATGAACGCGCGCGAGTCGAGGACGACATCCTCGATGAGCAGGTCGCTGGAGGCGAGGATATCTGGTGCTTCGAGCGTGCCCTGGCATGCGGTTGCCATCCACCCGAGCGTCAACTTTGGCTCAGTCACCCCAGAGCTCGTGCAGCGGATGGACTGGCGAGATGCCCTCGCCGATTTTGGGTGCGGTGTCGATGGCGCGCGAGATGAACTCGCGCGTGAGCTCGATCGCCTGGATGAGCTCGTCTCCATGCGCCAACCGCGCTGTGATCGCGGCGGACATCACGCAGCCGGAGCCGTGCAGGTGCTTGCGGTCGATGCGATCGGCGCCAAATTCGACAAAGCCAGTGCCATCATAGAAGAAGTCGCGCACGATGCGGTCGAGGTGGCTCCCCTTGATCAGGACGTTTTTGGCGCCCATGTCGAAGATGCGCTTGGCGGCGTCCTTGATCGAGTTGATCCCCTCGATGGTTCGGCCTGTGAGCGCCTCGGCCTCGTGTCGGTTTGGCGTCAGCAAAAGCGCGTGCTCGAGCAAGTTGTTGGCGAGGAAGCGTTGCGCGGATTCAGCCATCAACGGCTCCCCATGCTTGCTCACCATCACCGGGTCCACCACGAGCTTGTCGATCGGGTGATCCTGGAGAAGCTCGATGACGGTGCCGATCATCGCCTCGCTGCCAAGCGCGCCTGTTTTGGCTGCGACCGGAGGTAAATCACTCCAGATCGAGCGAAACTGCGCGCGCACGACTTCGATGGGCAACATGTGCACGTGTTGAACGCCGACGGTGTTCTGCGCCGTGATCAACGTGAGGACGCTGGTGCCATGGACACGGTGCGCGGCGAAGGTTTTGAGGTCTGCTTGCGCGCCTGCGCCACCACCGCTGTCCGAGCCTGCGATGGTGAGCGCCAGTGGCGGCGTGACGTGGGCTTTTTTATGAGGGATGCCGAGCATCTCCTCGAGAAAGCTGCTCATGGGCTTACTCCGAGTCGGAGGGCTCTTCCTGAACTTGCTCGCCGGTCAGGCCAAAGCGGCGCTCGCGCGAGCCAAACGAGTTGAACGCGGTGACGAGCTGTGTCTCGTCAAAGTCTGGCCAGAGCACGTCGGTGACGTAAATCTCCGAATACGCGAGCTGCCAGAGCAGGAAATTCGAGATGCGAACCTCGCCGCTGGTGCGAATCATGAGGTCAGGATCGGGACATCCTGTCGTGTAGAGGTGGCGCTCGAAGTCCTCTTCGGTGATGGCGTCGGGATCGATCTTTCCTTCACTGGCGGCGCGCGCGAGCTCGCGGCTCGCGCGAAGGATCTCCTCGCGACCTCCGTAGCTGACCGCCACCTGGAGGTACATCTTGGGATCTTGCGAGGTCGCCTCTTCGAGCGCTTCGATGGAGCGCTGGAGTTTTGGCGAGAGCTTGGTGCGATCCCCGATCACCTTGAGGCCCACCTGGTTTTGAATCAGGCGCTTGCGCTCGCGGCGGATGTAGATGTCGAACAGGGTCATCAGCCCGGAGACCTCATCTCGGGGGCGGCTCCAGTTCTGCGCGCTGAAGGCGTACAGAGTCAGGACCTCGACGCCAAAATAGCGACAGGACTCGACCACGCGGCGCACCGCGTGTGCCCCCTCGTGGTGACCCCGAATGCGCTTCATCCCGCGCGACTTGGCCCATCGCCCGTTGCCGTCCATGATGATGGCCACATGCTTCGGGATCGGCCCGGTGTAGGATGCGAGGATTTCCTCGTTCACCGAAAGATCGAGCGATTCGTTCTCGCTCGTCGCGCTGTCATTGACCTGTGCTGCCATCTCGTGCTTGCTCCCTGTTGGGGCCATCTTCCCTGCACGCACGCATCATGCAATCGCATCAGAAATTCGCGCGGTGGCAGGTGTTGTGTTTTCATCTCGTCGCGGCGTGTCTATCACTACCTTGACCGTCAGGCGAGAGAGAGCTCTGTGGGGCTTGTTCTCGCCGCAGACATTTCTCTATTTAAAGAAATGTCCTTTGACTGGGCACCATAATCTGTTTGTCGATCCATTGCGAGGCAACCTTGATCCTACGAACGGAAGAATATCGAGCACGACTGGTCGAGCAGCGCGCAGAGTGGTCTACGTACCGCGACGCCGAGATCGTGGACCGCTTTGGCGACCCCTTGAACGAGTACTGGGCGGTGCGTGATGGAGGGCTCGGGCTGGCGGACAGGAGCGAGCGCTCCACGCTCGTGATTCGAGGCAAGGACACGATCAACTGGCTCCAGGGGCTCGTCACCAACGACCTGATGACGCTCGAGAAACCGGGCAGTGGTCAGCGCTCCATGGCTGTCAACCAGGTCGGGCGAGCGATCACGGACCTCGTACTGCTCCACGTGCCCGAGATGCTCCTCGTCGACCTCGAGCCGGGCGTCCCTGAAGTGCTGCTCCCTCACCTGAATCACCATATCATCATGGAGAATGTCAGCGTCGAGGATCGCTCCGAACAGACGGCGAGGATGACCTTGCTCGGCGCTCGCTCGCCGCAGCTTTTGAACAAGGTCGCCTTCCTGCAACACCGCGTCGACAAGCTGACAGACGACCTTCAGGGGTCCTGGGGTGAGATCGCTGGCCGAGATGTCGTCGTGCAACGCACGCCCTGGATCGGCGAACCTGCCTTCGACATCTTCTGCGCGAAAGAGGACGCGCACCTTATCTGGGACGAGCTGATGGGAGCTTCGGAGATGCTCCGACCTGTGGGACATCAAGCGCTCGAGTTGATGCGACAGGAGGCCGGGTACGTGCGCTTTGGTGTCGACTTCACCGAGAAGAACATCCCCGTCGAGGCGGATCTCAACCACACCATCAGCTATGATAAGGGGTGTTATCTCGGGCAGGAGATTATCCACCGCCTCGACACGCGTGGGACGCCCGCGAAGATGCTGCGCGTGTTGATCCCCGAGGGCGTCGTCGAGGCAGGGCAAGCGCTCGAGGATGATGCGGGGAAGAAGGTGGGTGAGGTGCGACAGATCTTTGCCTCGCCGCAACTCGACGATCAGATGTTTGCCCTGGCTTACCTCAAGCGAGGCGCTTATACACCCGGCGCCACGGTCTTTGCTTCGGGTAATCCAGTGAAGGTCGCGTCGCTCGGAGCGCCGATGCAAATGAGTCAGGGGAAATAACCCAGAGAGATGCATCACGCGCAGACCACGCGGCTCGGACTTGTCATCGAGGTCCGAAAGCACTACATTCGCGGCCAGAGCGTCGAGGATCAGACCTCGATCGATTGCCACGCACCGTGACCCACGAAGAGGGTGTTGGATCAACACCTTCGACTGGCGGCAGGCATGTCGCCGCAGCCCTGACAAGGAGCCATGACCAGCCTCTACGACCGTCGTATGGTGCTCTTTTCGGGCAAAGGTGGTGTTGGGAAGACGACGCTCGCCAGCGCCTTCGCGCTGAGCTGTGCCCGCAAAGGTCAGCGTACTCTCCTCATCGAACTCAACGTCAAAGACCGCCTCAATGCCATCTTCGGCTCCGTCGAAGTCGGCCCCGAGATCGTCGAGATCGAGCAGAACCTCTTCGCCGTCAACATCTCTCCGAGCGTCGCGATGGAGGAGTACGGGCTGATGAAACTGCGCGTCAAGGTCGTCTACAAGGCGGTCTTCGAGAACCGCGTGGTGCAGTCCTTCTTGCGCGTCGTGCCCGGTCTCAATGACTTGTTGATGCTCGGGAAGTCGCACTT
Source organism: Myxococcota bacterium (assembly GCA_036155555.1). Classification (GTDB taxonomy): domain Bacteria; phylum Myxococcota_A; class Bradymonadia; order Bradymonadales; family Bradymonadaceae; genus JAYZVO01. Next base: position 17,089 of record JAYZVO010000006.1, on the reverse strand, counting down.
CCACGCGATGGAGGTCGACAGCGCGGGGAAGTTTTTGTGGGACAAGATCGTCATCGATGCCCCCGCCACTGGCCACGGGATCTTCTTCCTGAAGATCCCCAGCGTGATCACCTCCATCCTCGAGTCCGGGCCGATGTTCTCGGACGCGAAGAAGATCGAGGAGTTCTTGCGCGACCCGAAAATGACCGCCATCAACCTCGTCACGCTGCCTGAAGAGATGCCGGTCAACGAGACGCTCGAGCTGCGCCAGACGCTCGTCGAGGAGCTCGAGATGCCCATCGGGATGATCGTGGCCAACTCGGTTTACGAGCCGGTGTTCGACGAGCAAGAGTCAAAGTGGGTGCTCGACGCTGACGCCGACCAGTTCGAGGATACGCAAACACAAGGGTTCGTGGATGCGGCGAAGTTTCGCGCGCAGCGCGTCGAGATGCAGGCCGAGTACCTCGAGCGCCTCGAAAACACCCTGAGCGAGACGCTCGTGCGCGTGCCTTACTACTTCACCGAACGCTTCGACTTCCAGACCATCGCCAAGATCGCCGACGAGATCGACGAGCAGCTCGGCGAGGAGAGTGGTTCGCAACGTTCCGCGGGTTGACCCGGCTGCATTTTTTCGAGCGAGACGATCATGGCTTCCACCACAGATGCAAGCAACCAGTTCGCCGACCTGATTTCGCGTCGCGAGGTCGTGGTGTGCGTCGGCTCTGGCGGGGTCGGCAAGACGACCACGAGCGCCGTGATCGCGCTGCACGCCGCGCTCGAGGGGCGCAAGGCGCTGGTGCTCACGATCGATCCTGCCAAACGCCTGGCGAACTCGCTCGGTGTGGACGCGCTCGATAACGAGCCCACGCGCATCCCGATCGACCGCTTCGAAGAGGTTGGCCTTCACCCCAAGGGCGAACTCTGGGCGATGATGTTGGACATGAAGAAGTCCTTCGATCATCTGGTCGACCGCCACGCGCCTGATGAGAAGTCGCGTCAGGCGATCCTGAACAACAAGCTCTATCAGTACTTCTCGACGAGCCTCGCGGGGACGCAAGAATACGCCGCTGCCGAGCGACTTTACGAGATCTATACTGGCGGCGAGTACGACCTGATCGTGCTCGATACGCCGCCGACAAGTCACGCGCTCGACTTCCTGGAGGCGCCCAACAGGCTCGTCGACGCGATCAACTCGCGCGCGATGCAGTTCCTCTACAGGCCAACCTCTGGTTTGCTCAGCGTGGGGACGAACTATGTGATCAAGACGCTCTCGCGCTTTACTGGTGGCGAGATGCTTTCAGAGCTCGGGACGTTCCTGAAGGCGTTCTCGACGCTGTTCGCAGGTTTTCAGGAGCGCGCTGGCAAGGTGCGCGAGCTGATGACCAGTGATGTGACCACGTTTACCGTGATCACGGCGCCGACGGCGGGGAACATCGACGAGGCGATTTACTTCCACAAGAAGCTCGGCGCAGATCACGCGCGCGTCGGTGGTTTTGTCACCAACCGCGTTCACCCGGCCTGGGTGCCGCGCGCCGAGTTGAGCAGGCCCTCCGGGCAGCTCTCACGTGAGTTGTCAGGGTTGAGCGAGGCGTATGACGCGCTCGAGCGCGACGCTCAGAAAGAGTTCGCGCGAAAAATCCGCGGCAACGCCACGGACTTTCAGGTGCTCGCGGACCTGGATGAAGAAGCGATCATGCACCTTCGCGACACCATCCCACGCAGCATCCCGATCATGCGGGTGCCTTACTTCGCGCATGATATCCACAGCCTCGCTGGCCTGGATCACGTGCGGCGCTCGCTGTTTGTCGCCTGAAAATCAGACGACAAACAGCGCACCCTTTGCCAGAAATTACTTCTGAAGCGTCCAGCTAAACTCACTCTCATCGCTCGTGATCGTCGCGGTGCCCTGCACTGTCTCCAGTTGCAGCGTCAACGGCTCCGTCTCGAGCGCTGGCGCACCTGTCCACTCATACGAATAGACCGATGTGGTAGGCGAAGTGTAAGTCCCTGATTGCAGCGAGACCGTTGTGGCAGGCGGGCAATTGATGTGGAGGCCACAGGCGCTCACGACGAGTGAGATCGCTGCGCCGAGGATGAAGAACAACGCGGTCTTGACGTGATTTAAAGTCATGACTCACCTCCTGCCACGGCGTCCTTTTGAAAGGTGCGCTCGACCAAACCATCGCCGGAGTTGCATCGGATAAACAAGCTCGTCTCGTCGATCGAGATCACGCTGCATGCGTTGCCATCGGCGTCCTTGACCGGCATGACCTCGGGGATGGTGTCCGCGCAATCCGCAGATGCGCTCGCGGCTACAAAGCTCACCGCGCCAAATAAAGCCCCCGCCGCCAACGCGAGCAGGGATGTCTTCTTTAATTTCATCGTAAACCTCCAATAAGTAGAACATATACCGAAAACAAAGGCGGCGTCAGTTATGGATTGGCGACGCCACCTCGTTCATCTTAGCGAGATCTCGAGCGTGAGTGAAAGGTTTCTCGAGAGGGCGTTTTTACTGTGCCCACGCCAACGCTGGCGCGAGGACCGTTTGGGGGGCACTTTTTTGCCACCGGTCGTCGGGCGGAAAATCCGGGTATCAAAAAAGTGCCCCCCAAACGGTCCGAGCCGACGCGGTCCGCTTCACGGGCAGAGATTCGCGAGGTCGGTGTGCGGCGAGTAGAGGAAACCCGTGTTGTCTCTCGCCGATCTTGGCGGTACAAGAGCCCTTTCCTCTGGCCGAGGTTCCCTCGGGGCGTTTGGCCAGGAGCACAGAGCAGCGAACCGCAAAGACAAAGAAGAGAAGGGCAAGGATGCAAATCGGGCACCGCGATCTCACGTTCCAGGATATCGAGCGCGTCGTCTTCGAGCGCGAACAGATCTCACTCGCACCCGAAGCACGAGAGGCGGTCGCCAAGTCCGCCGCGTTCGTGCGCGAGCGCGCCATGAGCGGCGATGCCATCTATGGCGTCACCACTGGTTTTGGCGCGAACCGCGACCGCGTGATCCGACCCGAGGATGCAGAGACCTTGCAGGAGCGCCTTCTGATGAGCCACGCGTGTGGCGTGGGTAATCCGCTCCCCAAGCCCGTGGTGCGCGCGATGATGTTGTTGCGCATCAACGCGCTGGCGCGCGGCAACTCGGGCATTCGCCTCGAGACGCTGGAGCTGCTCACGAGCATGCTCAACGCCAACCTTCACCCGGTCATCCCCGAGATGGGGAGCGTTGGCGCGAGCGGTGATCTTTGCCCGCTCGCCCACATGTGCTTGCCCATCATTGGCCTGGGCGAGGCGGAGGTCGATGGCGAGGTTCTCGCCGGCGCCGAGGCGATGCAGCGCGTGGGGCTAAAGCCCACAAACCTCACGTATAAAGAGGGTTTGGCGCTCCTCAATGGGACCCAGGCGATGACCGCGCTCGGCGTGGTCGTGATTCATATCGCGGACCGCGTGCTCGACTGCGCAGACGCGATCGGTGCCATGAGCCTGGAGGCCGTTGCTGGCCGCCTGGCGGCCATGGACGCGCGCATCCATACATTGCGGGGCAGGACAGGACAGAAGCAAAGCGCGGCCAATGTGCGCGCGATCCTGGAGGGTTCCGAGCTCGCTGGCGCAAAGCCCGGGCAAGTCCCTGGCAAGGTCGACTACGTGCAGGACTCTTACTGCTTGCGTTGCTTGCCACAGGTTCACGGCGCTTGCCGCGACGTGGTCGAGTACGTGCGCGGTGTCCTCGTGATCGAGGCCAACGCCGTGACGGATAACCCATTGGTGTTCCTCCCCACTGAAGAAGAGCCCGAGGGCGCGGTGCTCTCTGGGGGCAACTTCCACGGTGAACCGGTCGCCATGGCGCTCGACTATCTCAAGATCGCGCTCGCCGAGATCGGGAACATCTCCGAGCGTCGCTCGGCCAAACTCGTCGACAAATACTTCTCAGAGGGGCTCCCCGCGTTTCTGGTCAGCAACCCAGGGCTGAACTCCGGGATGATGATCCCGCAGTATGTGGCCGCCGCGCTCGCCAGTGAGAACAAGGTCCAGGCGACGCCCGCGTCCACCGACTCGATCCCTACCAGTGCGAACATGGAGGACCATGTCTCGATGGGATCTCATGCGGGTTTGCACGCATGGAAGGTGCTTCGCAACACCGAGAAGATTCTGGGGATCGAGTATCTGACGGCGTCTCAGGCGCTCGACTTGCGCGAGGGTTTCCAGCTCGCTCCCGGCACGAGCAAGGCGCTCGCGCTCTTGCGAGAGCGCGTCCCCTTTATGGAGGAGGACCGCGTGCTTTACCCGGATATCGACCAGGCCACCGCCCTGATCCACGATGGATCGCTGGCGGCGTGTGTCGCGTCATCGCTCGCGGCGCGCGTGGAGTGAGCTTGTTTGTGAGGGCTCGTCAGGAGACGAGCCCTTCGAGCATGGGGCCGAGCTGGGTCATCATCCCAGGCAAACCGGCGTCCTTGCTGATGGCGCCCTGAGCGCCGCGCGCACGCGCGATCTCGTCGAGGTCTCCTTGCGGCATGCCCGAGACCAAGATGATCGGCGTCTGAGAGAGGTCGGGGATCGTACGCAATCCCTGGACAGGATCGTTTTGAGGCGCGTCGGGCATGTTCAGATCGGTCAGCACCACCGATGGCGCTTCTTCCGAGACAAGCGTGTTGACTTGCGAGAACGCGAGCGCGCTCGTGGTCCTGTAACCGAGCTGGCCGCAGATCATCTCGAGCATACTCACGATCAGCTCGCTATCGTCGAGAATCAAAACCAACTTGGACATCTGCCGTCCTGTTGTTTGTTGTTTTGTGTGAAGGGGCGTGCGCCGAGAAACTCAATCCTTGTCGATGAGTTCTTCGACGACTTCGAGCAGGAGGCCACCGCCAATTTCCCCCTTTACGAGGAAGCGGTTGGCGCCAGCATCGAAGGCATCCTGGCGTACCTTATCGGAGTCAAGGCTCGTCAGCAAGACGATCGGGATCTGAGCGATGTGCGCGCTGGCACGCACCGCCCTGGTCAGCTCGTAGCCTGACATCGAAGGCATCTGCCAGTCCGAAATCAACAGGTCGAAGCGCTCTCGCTCGAGCTTCGTGAGCGCCTCGTGGCCGTTGCTCGCGAGCACGATGTCGTAGTCGCCCTCCGAGAGCACGAACGCGATCGAGGCCGCGACCGTCTCGGTATCCTCGGCGACGATGATGCGCTTGCGCGACGCGCGGTGCACGGCTTCGGTGGGAACGAACGGCGCGATCTTGAGCAGCTCGCGCACTCTGTGCACCAGCTCACCGCCGCCGATCGAGCCCTTGATGATGTAGTCATTGGCGCCCGCGTCAAAGCCCGCGTCGCGCTCGTTCGGGTGGTCGAGCGAGGTCAGCAAAATCACCGGGATATCGCTCAAGTAGTCGTCATCGCGGATCATTCGCGTGAGCGCGATCCCGTCCAACCTTGGCATCGCGATGTCGCTGATAATCAACGAGTAGGGCCGCTCGCGCAGCATCCTGAGCGCCTCTTCCCCATTGCCCGCGATATCGAGCGGCAAGTCCAGTTCGCCCAACACGAAGCCGATCGAAGCAGCGATAGTGTCGACATCATCGACGATCAAAATGCGCTGCTCCATCCCATCGAGCGAGGTCGTGTGCTCGAGTGATACGGGCGCCTTTCGCTGCTTGGGTTGCTTCCTTCGCGCCTTTGGCGGCGCGCTCGGGGTGTGCTGTGTGGGCACTTCAGGTGGGCGCGTCTTGTCCTTTTCCTTTGCCGAGGGCGTCTCTGCCTGCGTCTCCTCCTCGAGAGGGCGCGAGAGCTCCTCGAGCGTGGTGTGACTGAGCAGATCATCGAAGCACTCTTGCAAGGACGAGAGCACTTGCGCGGCTTCCTGCGCGTCCACGTGAACATCGGAGGAGTGGATCGCGGTCTCGAGCAACCTGTAACCGTTCATCAGCGGCTTGGTCGGCCAGATACGCTCCTCGGGTGGGAGCTTGCGCATGGTGACGAGCACCTGCTCCATCAACCCCGAGATGTCCGCCAACTCCTTCAACCCCAGCATCGCCGCGCCACCGCGAATCGCGTGCAGGTGTTGCGCGCTCTTGTCCAACGCCTGGTTCGAGCCTTGGTGGTTGAACAACCCCATCATCGAGAGCGAGAGCCCCGAGAGTCGCTTCTGCGCTTCGTTCTGGAACGCCGAAATAAACTGCTTGAGTCCTTCCGCGACCGACGATGTTTGTCCAGTCGGCGCAGGCTTCGCTGGCTCTTCCAGCGTGCGCGGGACGAAGAAATCAGCGACTGCTTTGAGCCCCTGAAGCAGGACCTCGAGCTGGGTCGAGGTCGCCTCATCTTCGATTTGCGTCGTGCCGAGCTGCTCGAGCAACTTGTCGAGGCCACGCGTGATCTCTTCGACGCCCTCCAATGCTCGGGGCGCTTCCCCTGACAACAAGGAGGAAAGACGGGTGCGTGTCTCCTCGATCTCCTGGGTGAGATCGGTTGTAGAGGAGGATTCTGACATGGGTGATCGGCGGGGTGGAGAATTCTATGTTTCGATCGTGCTCCGATGATGCGCCAACGAAGGCCAGAACACAAGAACCCAGAAGATATCTCAAAGCAATCACGCAGGCGCAAGCCCTTTCAACGAGACATCAACGTGCGCGCTCGCGCGATCGCCGTCGCATCCTCGCCATGCGCGATCACGTAGGCGAGGGCGCCGCGCGCTTCGGCGTGCTCGCCGGCAAGAAGAAGCACCTCGCCCAAGCCGAGTCGAACCTCGGTGTTGGTCGGCTCGAGCTGCTGCGCGTGCTTGAAGCATCCGATCGCGCGGGGCAAATCACCGCGTCGCCTCGCGATCAAACCCAACGCTTGCCATGGGTATCCCATCTTTGGCGCCAACACCGTAAGCCCTGCGAAGAGCTTCTGTGCTTCCTCCAGGCGTCCACGCTCCAGATACGTCCAGCCGAGTTGCGCCAAACTCCAGAGTTCATCTTCTCGCCATGTCGCGTTCGTCATCTCGTGCTCCTCTTCTCATTCAGGTCAGGTTGTGCGCGCGAGCGCGTAGACTTGTCGCAAGATGACCGCGACCGGTTCGTAAAACTTCTCGGGGATCTCGACCTCGACGCCCACCTCGACGAGCGCCCTCGCCAGCGGCACATCACGCACGATCGGGACGTTGTGTTTGCGGGCGAGGCGGCGAATCTGCGCGGCCACCTCGCCGCGCCCGGCGGCGATAATCATCGGCGCGCCCCCTTCCTCTTCTCGATAGCGCAGCGCCACGGCCACATGCGTCGGGTTGACCACGACCGCATCCGCTTCCTTCACGCGCTGGACACCAGGATCATTGATCAGCTCGTGGTGAAGTTGCTGGCGCTTGCCCTTGAGCATCGGGTCCCCCTCGCTCTCCTTGTACTCGCGCTGAACCTCGTCCTTGCCCATCATCAACTTCTTGTTGTGGCGATGGCGCTGCCACAGAAGATCCGCGACGCCAAACAGGAGCAGCGCCGAGAGCATGGTCACGGACAGACGCAACGCGCTATCACCGAGCGCGACCAGGCCATGCGCGAGGCGCCCGCGCGGTGTGGTCGCCAACCTGGGGATCTCATCGGCCAGGATCGAGACCCCGATCGCGCCCATCAGCGAGAGCTTGAGCAAGTTCTTCACGAGCTCGACGAGCTTGTCCTTGTTCACCAGATTCTTCGCGTTGTTCGCCATGTTCAGGCGGTTCGCGTCCGGTATCAATGGCTTCATCGTGAACAGCGCGCCGATCTGGATGTAGGTGAAGAACGCCGCCGCCACGAACGCCACGCCGAGCATCGGCCCGATGCACTCGGCCAATGTGAGCAGGCCATCGAGCATGAATCGCTCGATGACTTCCGGGCCGAGTGATTCCCGACTCACCAGCGTGATCGTGTGGCGCATGAAGTCGAGCAGGCGCGTGAAAATCATCGTCGAGCTCGCCAACAACGTCCCGAACGCGGCGAACATCACCATCACCCCGGAGAACTCGCCGCTCTTGGCGACGTCTCCATCCATGCGCGCCTTGCGCTTGCGTTTGGGTGTGGCCTCTTCGGTCTTCTCGCTCATCGGTCAGCCTCCCATCGCCAGGGACTGCATGATCGCTTCGATGAACTGGATGCCAGAGACGGCCTCGCGCATCGTGCGCTCGACCAGCGCTTGCAGCGTGATCAGGACGACCGCGATGCCCGCGAGCGCTTTGATCGGCATCCCCAAAAAGAAGACGTTGATCTGAGGCGCGGCGCGGTTGACCATCGCGAGGCAAAGATCCGTCAGCAAAATCGCCGCGATCACGGGGAAGGCCATCACCACCCCGAGCGTGATCGCGTCCGTGGCGAGGCGCGTGATCCCGAACGCCATCGCGCCCAGGTGGTCGCCCAGCGGCGGCATGGTTTGCGGCGGAATCGCCGCGAACGAGTTGACCAGCGCGGCGATAAACAGGCGATGCCCGCCGAGCAACAGGAAGACCACCACGTTGAGCTGATAGAGGTAATCACCCGTCACGCTCACGCGCTCTTTAAGCTGTGGCACGAACGCTGTGGCTTGCGTTTGCCCGCGCGCGTTGTCGATAAGCTGACCCGCGATTCTTACCGCGTCGAACACCAGCGCCGCGACAAACCCGAAGGTGAACCCGAGCAAGAGCTCCTTGAGCAGCAGCACCGAGAGCGCCAGCGCTCCATCTGGCAGCGCAGCGGCAGCGCCAGAGCCCCAGACCAGAGGATAAATCATCCCCGTCAGCGCGATCGTCAGCCCCATCTTCACGAGCTGCGGCACAGCCTTCCCACCGAGGTAGGGCACCATCATCACGATCGGCGCGATGCGTGCGGCGACGAGCGCCCACAGCAAGATCGCGCGATCGAGCAGTGCCTGGGTGGCGGGATCTGTGAAGAGATCGAACATGAGGTTTGGTCAGCCTTTAAATTTAGTGGATGCCAGAGAAGACAAGGTGCGTGAAGCGCACCAACTGTGCGCCGATCCAGGGTGCCGAGATCGCCAGACTGACAAACACGGCGACGAGCTTGGGGACAAACGTGAGGGTCTGCTCCTGAATCTGGGTGGTGGCCTGCACGATGCTCACCAACAAGCCCACGAACAGGCTCGTGAGCACAGGCGGTGCCGAGACAATCAGGGCGAGCAGCAACCCTTCGCGTGCGATCTGGAGGATGAAGTCTTGCATCGAATAGCCCTCACACGTAGCCCAGGATGAGCCCCTTGACGACCAGGTACCAGCCATCGACGAGGACGAATAAAAGCAACTTGAACGGCAAGCTCACGGTCGTGGGACTGAGCATGTGCATCCCCAAACTGAGCAGGATGTTGGCCACCACGAGGTCCACGATCAGGAAGGGGACAAAGAGCAAGAATCCGATGGTGAACGCTTCTTTTAGCTCGGTCAGCACGAAGGCCGGGATGGCGATGATCAGGTCATCAGCTTCGAGTGATTTTTGCTGCTCTGGTGTGCGCAACTGGATAGCCAGCTCGTGCAAGAGGACGCGCTCTGCGGGGTCAGCGTGCTTGAGCAGGAATCCCTTGAGCGGCTTGACCGCTTCCTTGGCGGTGCCCACCCACTCTTCGTATTCGGGACGCTCTTCGGTCTGCTCGATTTTTTGCACCACAGGTTCGACGACCTGGTAAGTGTCCATCGCCACAGGCGCCATGATGTAGACGCTGAGCACGATGGCGAGCCCGGTGATGACCTGGTTTGGCGGGACCTGCTGGGCGCCAATCGCAGTGCGCAATAACGAGAGCACCACGGCGACTTTGACAAAGCTCGTGACCATGATGAGCAGGAAGGGCAGGAGCGCCAACCCTGCGAGGACGACGACCAATCCGAGCGGGTTCCCACCGGTCGCGCCGGGGGCGCCCTGGGCGAATGCGCTCTGGGTCATCAAGAGCACGCCTGCGGCCGCGAGTGACGCGGCCGCCATCGGCGCGCGCTTTCGCCAGCCCGAAGTGATGTTTGGATGTGTGGTGGAGTCGTTCACGCGCAAGCCTCACTGGTTCACGGAGCACGGGCGATGCCGTCGTGGTTTGCAATCACTCTGGTTTTCGGCCTCGCTCGCTCCGAGGTTGCGTCGCGGCGAGAAAAAAGTTTCGCCAGCTGCTCTCGCCGCAAAAAGTGGCGAGATGCCCATGGCAAAAGAGGCGGCTGTCATGCGACTTCACGCTATCCCGCCCACAAATCGAGACCGTGACACTGTGATAGCCGATTCCGCGCGAGCCGTCACGAGACGAGCGGCGAGAGGAAAACCGGCGCGCTGCTCCTCGCCGCACCCGAGCAGCGGTGTTATGGTGGCCCAGAATTCGCGTTCGCGATGCTCCGGGTAAGAGTATGTCTGAGGAGCTCTCCAAATCGCGAGGTTCGAACGTTCTCAGACAACCTCCAGAAAAACCAAAGAGTCGACCATGACGATCACCAATGAAGAAGAACTCGAGGGGATGCGCGCAGCCGGAAAGCTCGCGGCGATGATCCTCGAAGAGATGCTCGACCACGCCGAGGTCGGGATGACCACTGGCGAACTCGATGCATTTGGCGTCAAGTTGATGGAGGAGCACGGCGCGAACTCTGCGCCTCAGTCTGTCGGCTTCCCCGCCGCGACGTGCATCAGCCTGAACGAGGAGGTCGCGCACGGCATCCCTGGAGATCGCGTGATCGAAGAGGGGGATGTGCTCAACGTCGATGTCTCGCTCGAGCTCGATGGGTTTTTTGCCGACAATGGCGCGACGATCCCGATGGGAGAGGGCGCGGACCGCTATCTTCCCCTGATCGATGCGGCGCGTGAGGCCAGGGATCACTCCATCCGATTGCTCCGCGCGGGCGCGCCGTTCAACATCCTCGGGCGCGTGTTCGAGCAGCACGCCAGGCGTGGCAAGTTCAAGGTGATTCGCAACCTCTGCTCGCACGGCATTGGCCGCAGCTTGCACGAGGAACCATCCGAGCTGCTCGGGTTCTACGATCGATTCGATCGCCGCAAGTTCCACCATGGCCAGGTCATCACGGTCGAGCCCTTCATGAGCACGGCGACCAACTGGGTGGATGAGGCGAGTGATGGTTGGACGCTGCTCAATACGCCGGGCGGACGCTCCGCGCAGTTCGAGCACACGCTCGTGATCTTGAAGGGACGAGAGCCCGAGATCTTGACGTTGCCCCCGTCGCTATCAGCCTGAGCGGGCTTCTTCCATCGCCCGGAATTTCTATCCGAGGTATCTCGGTTTGGGTTGAATCGACGATCCCTGTGGATTAACTTCGAGGGTGAAGTCATTGATCAAGACAGGGACGTTCTCTTTGCATGCCTTGTTTGCATGGAGGGAGAGGTCGAATCAACTGATGCCACGGAAGAGGTTACAGTGTGTCGATAGATACATTGTCCCTCGAGGATTGAGGTTGGCATCCCTCACACCACAAAACTCACCATGTTTCTCAACGTCTATCGCGATCTCGAAGACGGTGACCTGTTCGAAGCGCTCGGCTACGACATCGTCATCCAGCGAAGAACTCTGCCCGCCGTCTGTTTCCCGACAGGGAAGCTCGTGGCGTGCGATCCGCTGACTCACCCGACCACAGAACCTTTCGACTTTGAACTCGAACCTGGAAATTACCCCGTACGCTTGATCATCGCGCAGCTGCGCGATGAAGCGAGGTTGGCTCAAGCCATCCTCGAGATCCACCCCGAGCCCGCGAAACGCTGGGAGGTCGCCACCGTACCTGGCGAAGACACCTCTTTGCTTTCCGAGGATGACCACGGCTACTCGGTGGTCTCCTCGCTCGCTTGTTTCATGGATGTGGAGACCGCCGCGCACATGATCCAGTATGGCGAGTTGGTCCTGGATGATGACGACAACGAGGTCGAAAAGCAGCTCAAGATCCAGCAACGCAAGGCGCTCACGCGGGGGCTTTGCTTTAACAAGATCGCGCACCCCGCGCTCGGAGAAGGGCACATCGCGCTCTTCTCGTCAGGTTACGGCGAGGGGCTCTACCGAACCTGGATCGGGCGCGATGCAGAGGGCAAGATCACGCGCGTCGTGACAGACTTCGAAGTGCTCGAGATGCGCTTCCCCTCGTTTAGTTTCTAGCGCGAACTGAGATTTGTCATGTCTCTCCCCGGTGCCAGGGAAGCGATCGAGGTGGCCTCGCGTTGCCTCGACTTCGCGGGTTTGTGCCTCCGCGTCTCGGGTCGAGCTCGAGAGATATGGAAATCTCTTGGCGATTTGCAGCAATGTTGGTGAAAGCAAGAGGGTGTGTCTCGCGTTCGAGCACATTTGGTGGTCGAGTGCGGTGGTTCGCGTCGCGTTTGCTATCACTCGATGAGGTTCTTTTGCGAAGTCTCGGTTGTCTGCTTGTTTGCTCGTTCTGTCTCCTCGCTGCTTGCACCACCCCCAAAAATGAAACCAAGCCTGAAGAGGCTGCTCCACAGACCCAGGTCGCGCCCGAGGAGGCTCCAGTGACTTTCCGCGAGCTCACTGCGGGCGTCTGGTTGCACACGAGCCAGAAGGAGATCGCGCCCTGGGGCTTGGTGCCCACCAATGGCTTGGTGATCGAGGATGGCTCGAACGCGATCCTCGTGGACACCGCGTGGGACGATCCTCAAACGGCGTATATCCTGAACTGGTCCAAAAATACGCTGGGGAAACCGATCACTCGCGCGGTGTTCACGCACGCACACGAGGACAAGATGGGGGGCGTCGCGGTGGTTCGAGAGAGCGGAGCCCGTACGTACGCTGCCAGTGATTCCAATGCGTTCGCGAAACAACGCGGGATGACGCCAGCGCAGTTCGTGCTCGAGTTCGGAGAAGACGGTGTCTCCGAGCAACTCTCCCCACTGGTGGTGTTCGATCCTGGCCCTGGGCACACCATCGACAACATCGTGGTGGGCTTCCCCGAGAAGGGAGTGATTTTTGGTGGGTGTTTGATTCGGCCAGGAGATTCAGGGTCGCTCGGCAACGTGGCGGATGCCGACGTCGACCACTGGGACAGGGCCGTCGAGCTTGTCTCGGAGCGGTTTCCCAGCGCGCAGCTCGTTATCCCGAGCCATGGCCCACCGGCTGGGCGCGAGCTTCTCGAGCACACCATCGGGTTGGTTCGTGCGGCGAGAGAGAACTAGAGGACTCGCTTACTCGCCGCGCGTGATGAGCCCTTTGGCCAGCGTATCCACTGCCATCTTGATGAAGGGTTCGAGGTCAGCTCCAAATGGGTCTAACCCGAGCGCCTCCTGGGCCATCGGCGCGACGTTGAAGAAGTTGTGCGAGGCGCCCAACACATAGAACAACAGCAGCTCGGGGCGGATCGACTTGTCCAGTGTTCCTTGCTCCTGGCCAAGTTTGAAGATGGAAATCACCGCCTCGTATTGGTCGCGCAGGTGTGTGTCGATCAACCACGTGAGCCGAGGTGATGGCGAGGTCGCTTCGTGATTTACGAGGCGAGAGACGTGGGGATGTTCTGCGCTAAAGCGGATGAACTTCTCGAGACTCGCCAACAACGCTTCGTGTGGAGGGAGGTCGGGGTTCGGAGAGGTGACGACGCGGATCTCGCCAAAGACACGGTTCATCGCGGCCTTCCAGAGATCCTCCTTCGAGCCAAAGTGGTGGTAGACCAAAGGTTGAGCGACCTTGGCGGCGCGCGCGAGTTTGGTGGTCGAGGTGCCCTCGTAGCCCAACGTCGAGAAGGATTCGATCGCGGCCTGGAGCAAGCGCTCCTTGCCATCCTGGTCACTCGTGCTGTTGGTCTTCGATGACACCTTTTAACGTCCTTTCGAGGTCAGGCGAAGACGTCCGTCAGGTATCTCCCCTGTTGGACGAGGGCTTCGAGCCTCTTCTCGCCGCTCTCGTCATCCTCGGATTCAGACTCCGAGAGGATGCGCGCCAGCGTTTGGTAAACAGCGGGTTCCATGTACCGCCCATCACCGCAGACGTATATCACAGCGCCCTTGTCGACAAGAGCCCGAACCTTATCGCGGGCACTCCAGACGGCGTGTTGGGCGAAGCGGAGCTCCTCGTCAGGGCCTTCCGAGAAGGCGGGGAAGACCTCGAGCAATCCGCGTTCGACCAGAGGCTCCCACTCCTCATGATAGAGGAAGTCGACCTCCGGGTGGTCGCACCCGAAGAAGAGCAGGGCGCTCCCCTGGTCTCTGTGATCGAGCTCCTGCAAGAATCCGCGGAAAGGCGCGATCCCCGAACCTGCGCCGATGAGAATCATTGGCGTGGCATGATCCTCGGGAGGATAAAAAGGTTTGGTGGGGCGCTCGATCAGCAGCGTGAGCTTGTCGCCAACGCGCGTCTTGGCCAGGTAGTTCGACGCGATGCCCAGGTGGCGTCCTTCTCCAGACCACGCGGGCGCGTCGAGGACGGATACCGTCAGGCTACATTGCCGAGGAGAGCGTTCGGGAGAGGACGCGATCGAGTAGCGCCTGCGGCGCATCGTGGGCAACATCTCGAGTGCCCGCGCGAGTGAGATCTTGCTCGCGGGGAACCTCTCCAACAATTCGACCAGTGAGAGGCGCTTCGAGAAGACCTCGTCTTGATACGCTCGCTCGTCGTTTGCCCACCGATCGAGCGCGGCCTGATGTGGGGGACACTCGTTGTTTACCGCGAGCTTGGCGATGTCCGAGCGCGTCGCTGGTGCGGCGAGTTCGACATGCCTCGCCAGCAACTCGCCGACGGAGATGGGCCGTTCTGTCGGGATCGATGCGTCCGCCATGGGGGCTCGGACAACCACGACGTCGTTCGGTTTCACGTGAAGCACGCGCGCTGCTCGCGCGACGAGTTCAGGCGGGTTTTCTGGCAACAACGAGACGTAATCTCCGGTGTTGTAACGACTATTTTCGGGGAGCGCGATCTCGAGGTGGCGTTTGGAGCGCGCGAAGGGGGCGTTCATCGCGACGAGTTCGCGGTTTTCGACGACCTCGCTCTCGACCAGTGCGCGTTTCTCGAGCCAGCTCTCCCACTGTTGCTCGCCCACCGGTTCGACTCGGTAGAGCGCGTCGTGCCCATCCGTCGAATCCAGTGAGAACAACGCGTTGGCGTCTTCCCAGAGTCGGGAGGACCACTGCTCGATGGTGCCAAAGAAATCACCAGCGGCGTCTGCCTCGCCGCGAGGCGTGATGCGTGCGGCGCCACACCGTTCGAGTTCTGCGTCGAGGAGTTTGGGGATCGCCTGATAAGTCGCTGCCCAGTCCCTGTGGCCGCAGCCAAGGACCGCGAAGCGCGTTCCCTCGAACGCGTCTTCTGGTTGGCGCTCGAGCCACGAGACAAAATTGCGCGCGTTGTCGGGAGGGTTGCCATTGTAAGAGGCCGAGACGATCAGTACCGCGCCTCGGTTTGGGAGCTCGCCAGTTTGGGCGTCGAGTGATTTCGCGACGGCGTCCCAACCTCTCGCTGCGCCTGTGGCGGCGAGCTTTCTCGCGACCGCTTCTGCCGATCCTGCGTTCGAACCAAAGAGCACGAGCAACGGCGTATTGTGGGCATCAGTGATTTTACTTTCGGCCTGCTCGTTGGCTTGCTGTGAGGCTGTGGGGGCATTTTCTTTTCGACGCACGACGTCGCGGCGTTTTTTGGCGCGGACATAAAGATCTTCTGGTTTGGTCGTGAGAGCCTCTTTTTCGTGGAGCGTATAGGGGGCGGGGCGCTCGAGGTCAAAGCGCTGTACGAGCATCGAGAGCGCGAGTTTGGCTTCCTGCATGGCGAACTGCGAGCCGATGCATGCTCTGGGGCCGTTGCCAAATGGCATCCAGGCGCGGTCCGGGATCGTGTCGATGTTTTCTGGTGAGAAGCGCTCTGGATCGAACACCTCTGGTTTGTGCCAGACCTTTGGATCTCGATGAATCTCGGGCAGGAGGAGCAGGAATTTGCTGCCCGCAGGGACCTCCCATTTGCCGGCGAGAGTGGTGTCTTCGATCGCCTCTACGCCGAAGGCTGGAGCGGTCGGAGAGAGGCGCAGTGACTCGCGAAGGACCTGATCGGTGTAGGTTAACCTGGCGATGTCTTCGAAGGAGGGAGTGCGGTCTTCGAGGACGAGATCGACCTCCTCGCGCAGCTTCTTCATCGCGGTCGGGTTATCGAGCAAGTAGTGGGTCGCATACGAGAGGAGGCCGCTCGTTGTTTCATGGCCAGCGACGAGGAAGGTCACGAGCTGGTGGCGGATGTTCTCATCGCTGAGCTTCTCACCTGTCACGGGGTCCGCGTTTTTGAGCATCCGCTCGAGCAAGTCTTGCGGAGATTGCTCGCCGCGCGCGTGCATCGCCTTGCGCTTTTGAACAACCTCTTCGGTGGTTTTCTGGATGATGGCGAGTGCTTCATCGAGCGCGCGCTGCCTGTGGAGCAGCGCGTTGTTGAGGACAGCGGGTCGCTTGGTCCTCGCCGAGGACTCGATGAGGCTCTCGAGCATGGCGTCGACGAACGCGTGCTGCCCTTCCTGATAGAACGAGTTGAAGCGGAAGTTGAACGCGCACAGCGCCAACGTATCGAGCGTGAGGCGTGTCCATTGGTCGGGAACATCGTGAACTTCTTCCGGGCCAAAGCGCTCCCAACGCGTGAGCATTTGCTCGATGACGTCGAGCATCGGCTCGAAGTAGTCCGGGAGCGACATGGTCCCGAACGCGGGCATGAGCAGGCGGTGCGCCTTGGCCCAGTTTGGCTCGTGGTTGTAGGCGGTAAAGAGTCCATCGCCCCCGAGCATCCTCAACTCCACGAGCGGCGCGCTCAGTGCTTTTTGAAAGCGGGTCGTGTCGCAAAGCTCCCTGGCCAGCGCGTGGGAACTCACGATGTGAATGCGATCGCTCGGGAGCGTGAGGCGAAAGATCGGGCCATGCGCGCGCGCCAAGCGGCGAAAGCTCGCGATAACGTGCCCTGTGTCGACCTCGAACATGCTCCCGAGGATGGGCAATGTCAGTGGGCTGGGCAAGGTATCGAGTGTGTAGAGCATGAGCGTTCCCTCGTGTGAAGTTTTACTTATAGTCCTATAAGTACGTTCGCTTATAAAGCTATAAGTGCTCTGGAGCGCGTGTCAATGCCCACGTTTGGAAATGTTTGGAGTGTTATGTTTTCAACGGTTTAGGTGGGTTTGGTGTGCGCGAACCACAGGTCGTGGCCCGCGACCCCGGTGGGGCGGGGCCGTTTACCCAAGCGGGGGGAACCCCCCCCCCCCC
>JAYZVO010000005.1:0-4026 GCA_036155555.1 Myxococcota bacterium | reverse complement strand
GCTCCCCCACCTCGTCGGGGGTCGTGGTGTGGTTTATTGGGGTTGCGGGGCCCCAAACGGGGGGGGGCCGCGTGGTGTTTTTTCAAAACCACGGCGGGGCCCTCTCATTTCTTGCGTGCTTTGTTGTCGGGAATCAGCCTTGAGGGCGACCGCCCATGGTGCTCATGCCGCCCGTGATGGTGTCGCCGTCGATGGTGAACTCGAAGGCAGGCGTCTCGTAGAAGCGCTCCTCGGGGACATCACCAGCGAACTCGATCGTCTCGCCGTTGTAGTCGACCTCGATTTCAAAGGAGGTCGCTGCGCGTGCTTGCTCGTGGACGAACCAGATCTTGTAGGTGCCATCTTGCACGGTCTCCTCGAAGAAGACGCTCTCGACGTGAGGCGCGGGGTTCGCGCACTCGCCGGTGCAGTTGTGGAAGTCGTAGCGGCCGCCGTCAACCTCGCGCTTCTCCCAGAAGATGGTGTTGCCTTCGGGGGTCTCGACGTGGAGGTCGAGGTCGGTGTCGTCTTGCCACGCCGAGGAGATCCTGAGCTTGCCGGTGTGCACGCAGGTGTTGCTGTAGCACTTGGCCGAGATGCACTCGTTGTCGCCGCCGCATTTGTCGCCCGCGGGGAGCGTCCCGGCGTGCATGGGTGGCTCGTAGTTCGGGTCACAGACGCCAGGGAGTTCGAGCTGCGAGTCGTAGTCGACCAGTTGCTTGTCATAGAGCGTGTAGGACTTGGAGGAGCCCATGATTTGCTGCTCGCCGATGATCGGCAGGTCGATGCTCGCGAGCTGACCTTCGATGCGTCCCTTGGCGCGCAGGTCGAAGCTCGTGGGGCATGCGCCCGAGTCCGCGTCGATTTGCTGCGAGAAGTTGGCCGTGGCCGTCGCGGGCTCGAGCTCGAGGAAGCCGTTGGCCTTCTCGCCGAGCGTCAGGCGAACCTTGCTCGTGAGCTTCGCGCTCGCGGTGAGGTTCTTCTCGCCACGGAAGACTGGCCCGAAGCGGTGAGGCACGAGCTCGGTCTCCTTGACCCAGACCCACTCGCCGCTCTTGCGCTCGAGGCCGCCGTTTGCCGACGCCGCGAGCGTGTAGCCGAACTCGGCCTCGATGGCGCCGTCGACATCTGCCTTGACGTGAAGCTCGGAGCTAACCGCGAAGCTGATCTTGAGCGGGAAGAGTCCAGGCAGCAGCGTGTGGTCGATGTTGTCCACGGCGACGAAGGGGTTGGTCGAGCGGTCGCCGACCAACATGAAGGTCTCGTCGTAGTGGAACTCTTCGTCCGATTGCAGCTTGAGGCGAAGGGTCGCGTCTGCGCGACCGTTTGCCATCACGCGTGCGGTGGGGATGCTGACAGGAGGCCAGCCGAGCTGGGCGGTGATCTCTGCGTAGAACTCCGCGCCGATGGCGGCGTTGATGTTCGAGGCGGTCACGGTCAGCGTGTCGCCAGGGATTGCCTGGTTGAGCTGGTCGTTAAAGCTCTTGTTGTACTCGTAGAGCGAGCCTTGCCAGCCAAAGTCTTTGGTGAAGCCGAGCCCCTGGCGGCGAAGCAGTTGTTGCTGCGTGCTCGCGCCTTCCGCGAAGGCGGGAGGAGGCGTCAGGCTCGGGTCGGTCAGCTTGCCGAGGTAAATCTGGCCGTTGGCGATCGCGTCCTCGAGCGCTGCGGGGCGCGTCGTGAGGACGATCTGGCCGTTCTCCACCGAGACCTTCTCGACGACGCGGAAGATGCCATCCTGGTAATCCGAGACGAGCACGTTGCCAACCTGGTAGTCCGCAGTCACCGACGAGGGCATCGTGATCTGCGTGTCGCTCTTGACCATCATCGCCGCGATGTCTGGTTCGACAGGGACGACCGTGTCGTAGATCTCGAGCCCCTTGGTGTATTCGGTGTCAGGGAGCAACGTCGTGCCACGCGTGGTCTGCGTTCCGTCGCCTGGACCATCCGTGCCCGAACCCGAGCCCGTACCCGTGCCTGAGATGGTGGATGTCTCGCCACATCCCACAAGCGCCAGCATCGCTGCGGCTGCCATAGTCACCAGAAGGGTCTTCGAGGTTTGCGTCTTCATCATCGGTGTGCTCCCTGGTCCAAAGCCAAAAGTGTGCTCGACTCTCTCACATTTCACTGCATGCATGATGCCAAGAATGAAAAAAGGGCGATCGAGCGCATGATACCATGAAAAACAACCGGCGGGTCAGAAATGTTTGGGAGTGTTGACCCCAGAGCTGGGGTCAACACTCCCCAAGATGTGTGACAAAAATGACACTGTGACACAAAAGCCTCGCGTGGCAGGCCGACCTGTCACCGAGGCTTTTGTGTGATTCTCGTGGGAGAAGATCGCTACAGGAGGTGGCTAATCATTCTTCCGGTTGCGTGAATTCGACGGTGAGCGACGAGGTGATTAAAGGGTCTGCTTCCAACGCTGCTTCGATGACGCATGGTCCCTCGGCTGCTTCGTTGTCTGTAGACAGCCTGTTCACAATGATGTGTTCGAAGACGCTCCCTTCGACAATCAGCCTTCCATCTTCTGTCCTTTCCTCGGCTTCGTTGAGAAGCCCCGCCGAGACCGAGCAGAGCTCGGGCGTCTTGTTCGCGACGATAAAAGTAACGCCGTGCACTGGTGACGTGCCCGAGAGCGCGCGGAGTGAGATCGGCGCGAACCCATCATCGACGGAGACAAAGGGCGCGTCCTTATCGATCACTTCGCAACAAGGAAGCTCCGGGGGGAGCGCCTCTCCTGGTTCGCTGTTGTAGGGATCGACATCGATCCAGCGGATGTCATCGATGCGCTGCGCGTCGACGCGCTCGAGCTCGAGGTCGCCTATCCATCCTTTCTCGGAGGCGAGCACGAGGCTGCTCTCCATCGACGCGACCTCGAACTCGAGGACGCGTTGCGTCGAGGTCGTGATCGCGCTGTTTTGTCTCTCTCGCGTCGAGGAGGTGAGCGTCACCCCTTCGAGCGCGGCGTAAGGCTCGAAGTTGTAGCCAGCCAGCGGCGTGCCCTCCAAAAGGAGGTCGTAGGTGAGCGTGAAGGAGTCTTCCAGAAACAGGATCGGCCCATCGAGGGCGCTCCCTGGATCTTCGTCGACCAGGAGCCGAAACTCGTCGGGGCGTTTGATCGAGAGCTCGACGTTGGTCGATCCTCGCGCGGTGTCACTCGAGATCTCGAGCTCGACATCTGTATCGAGCTCTTCGTCAGGAGAGGAGAGGACAAGCTTCTCCGCCTCGCCGTCGCTCTGGAAGACGACCTGAACCCTCGCGTCTTCGGGGATAGCGTTCTGGATCTTGAACCCTTCGATGGCGCGCAAATCATAGCGCGAGCCCGTGGCCATGGAGATAGGCGCAGGCTCCCACTCTTCGATCGGCGCGTCGAGGTCGCCGATGGTCGACTCGATGTTCGGGTTGTCTGGCTGACTGCACGCGAAGATGCAGATGAGGATGGCCGAGGAGGAGAGGGTGGCAAGGAGGCGAGTGTCTTGTCGCATGGGGACTCCGAAATCGTGAATCGTTCAAAACATCCCGCCAGCGAAATCATCGAAAAGAAAAGGATGCTCACCGAGGGGTAGAAATCGAATCAGAACACATAGCAACTCCGATGCCAGCGCCAGGCAGTGATTTTGTGACGCTCGCCATTGCTTGTTTTTATGCGCCCGAAGAGGTCTTTCTGTCTATCACTCGGGTGCCTCGCCGAGGCGTCCTCTTCGGACATCCATGACAGCGCTGGAGTGCTCTTGCTCCAGGGCAGTTTTTTGAGGGAGTCGAGAAAAGGTTATGCAGAAAGCAGAACAAGCCCCCCTGCTTGCTTTCAAGGAGAAGCATTGTGGCAGTTCGCGAACCTCCAGCCGTTGAAATGCTTGTAAGGGAAATCCCCAGTCTTGGAGGGCGTGTCACGCGCGCTGCTAAACTTTTCCCAACAAGCTCTATCAAGCCTGTGTCTCGGGAGGGCGCCCGAGCGACGCTCGCTGAGCGAAAGAGAGGGGGGGGGGGGTTTTGGCCCCCCCCCGCCCGGCGCCCCGCGCGCGGGGCACACATACCCCACCCCCCCCG
>JAYZVO010000004.1:0-18050 GCA_036155555.1 Myxococcota bacterium | reverse complement strand
CCACTACATCTGAACAAAAAGGACGCCGCTAGACTGCTGAGAACCCCGCTAAAAACCCGCTGCGGTTGCAGGGGATTTTGCGCGTCGTACTCTCCTGTCAGGTCACTGCTTATCGAGCCAGGTCTTGACCTGATAGCGAAGGTAGAACATGGGGAGGATGTAGGCCCCCTCCATCGCGGTGCGGAAGGTCTTGCTCAGGTTGCCGATCATCTTGAAGACGACCGATCCGAGGACGCCGAAGATGAGCAAGACGCGCAAGACGTTGGTGAAGAACTTCATCTGCCGATCGAAGGCTTCGAGCGCGCGATCCTCGAAGATGCCCGCCGCGCGCTCGAGCATCTCCTCCATCCGCCCGGTCTCTTCACCCAGCCCCACGTACTCGATGATATCCTCGGGGATGGATGTGATCTGGGCCAATGAGTCCGACAGCGAGACGCCGTTCTCCAGCGCGGAGAGCGCGTGCGGGAGGCGATCGTTCAGGCGAGGATCGTTGGAGGCTTCGACGGCCAGTTGTATGGAGTCAAAGATGTTCATGCCGCTGCCGATCGAGGAGCCGAGGTAGCGCGCGAAGAGTGAGGAGGCGTAGAGGCGCGACGCGCCGCTCACAACAGGCATGCGCATCCAGATGGAGGACCAGGCGTCTCTGAGCGCGAAGTCGACAGGCGTCATCAACCAGGCGTAGCCGATGCCGATGAGGAACATCACGGCGAACAGGCCAAAGATGGCGGGCCCGAGCACGTGCTCGAGGGCAGCGGCGACGACCCCCTTTCGCGAGGTGAAGATGACGGTGACGTTGCTCATCAGGGGGAGCAGGATAAATGCCGAGAGGTAGAAGAGCACGACGGGCTCGACGCAGGTCCCCAGGACGTGTTTCTTGCGCTCGTGGCGCGTGTTGTAGATGGGGATCTGTGTGCGGAAGGCTGCGGGCAGGTTACCCTGGCGCTCGGCGACGAGGATCAGCTTTCTGGCCGCCGGGTCGAGGATACCGTAGCGCGCGAACGCCTCGGAGAGCGAGATGCCCTCCTCGATCAAGGCGCGGCGCATCCGGTTGACGACGGCGGCCTTGACCCCCTTTCGCTCCAGGAATGCCATGATGCGCGTGTAGCCAAGGCCCGAGTCGAGGCCCTCGGCAAAGATCTCACAGATGCGCGCGGCCTCGGGGTCTGTCAGGTAGGTCGTCGCCTCCTGGACCACCGCGCCGCCGTCCTTTCTGGCGGACTGATATTGGCCCATGCCGTTCTGATTGAAAGGATCATTGGGTGGGGGTTGTTGATACATAGGTCAACTCCTCGGGCTCGCCAGAGTCCAGGTCTTGTCGAAAGGCGAAGATCATATTGCTCCACCAGGGAGTATAACGGGGGGAAGCGATAGTGGCGAGGGCGCGTTGATTTTGACGCCAACACGGTTACATTAAACATCGAGTCTGAGGAGCCCTCACCGCGACAACCCGAACCAGACAACCGAGCAAGGATGCTCGTCAGATCGTTCGCGGCGAGCGACGAGATGAAACCGAGACCCATATCTTAAAGCGCGCAAAGCGCGCAAGGCAAGGAGCGAGAGAAGAGATGAGGCAGAAGCAAGAGGAGATGCTGACCAAGATGCGCGAGATCCTCCAGGAGGATTACCTGCACCTGAGCGTCAAGACGTACACGGTGACCGAGGATCTCGAAGGGGGAAGTTGCCGCCTCTCGTGCGAAATGCGCCAGGAAGGAAACGAGGAGACGATGATCGTCGAGGGGGAAGGCGTGGGTACGATCGACGCCCTCTTCAACGCGATGCGCACGAGGTTGGCGACCGATTACCCGTCGCTACAGTCGATCCAATTCTCACAGTTCGAGATCAAGGGGTTGATGGAGAGCGACGAGCAGGGAGGACCGGGGACCTCGGCGCAGGCGGAGGCGACGGTAGGGATCTTTAACAGCGAAGGGCGCGAGTTTATCTTCAAGGCGACGGCGCCTTCGATCAGCCACGCGGGCATCCAGGCCACGATCCTGGCCACGGAGTACTTCGTGAACTCGGAGAAGACCTTCCTCAAGATCCACGACATCCTCCAGCATTATCGCAAGGAGAACCGCACCGATCTCGTCCAGAAATACACCGCGTTGATGTCGGAGGTCGTCGAGAACACCTCTTACTCCGAGGTGGTCGAGCGAGTGCGCAAGCAGTCTCAGCTTTGAGAACGCATCGAGGAACGAGCAACCAATAAAAAAAGCCCCGCGCGGTCGCGCGGGGCTTTTTTATTGGTTGCTCATCTTTTCGCACGTGCCGTTAAAGAGCTTGCCGGGGTCTGCCAGGACCTTCCCCCCTTCGTAAGTCCTCTCCTGGACCGCGAGGCACCAGTGTTCGGTGGTGTCGTTTCCGGCCGCGCTGTATCCATCGGAATGGAGCGACCAGGAGATGCCAGACGCGCTCGAGACCTTGGGTGACAGGTCATCCTCGGAGATGACGCTGCCATGCAGGGCGCCTCTCCAAGCGATGCGATCGAGGACCTCGCCCTCACAGAAGCTCCCCTCGACGATCTCGAGGGCGCGCGTGCCGCCGTTCGAGAAGAGCCCTGATCCTGCGCCGATGTAGAAGAGGTTGACGTTGTCGGGCAGGTCCGTCAGGAGCGCTTCGATGACGGGGTGGTCCATGGCGGGCATATCCGAGCCTGCGCCGTTGATAAAGATGGAGTAAGAGCCTGGCGAGAGCACGACGGATTGCCCACCGAGGTCGGTGATGATCCCGGGGACGTAATTGTCGGGATCGTTCATGCTGTCCTCGTTGACGAGCTGGATGCAAAGATCCTTGAGATCGATCGAGGTCGGGCCCTTGCTATAGATCTCGAAGAACTCGCCGGGCTCGGCGCTCATGCCAGGAGCGTCGACGAGGAGCTCGGTGAAGATGAGCTCGGGCGGGCCTGATGGGAGATCGACGATGATCTCCATATCCATGTCGAGCATGTCCGGGCCCATATCGGGGGGCTCGGCCATATCGCGCATGTCCACGGGTTCAGGCATATCTGATGGCATATCGCCAGGCATATCGACCAGCGGAGGCATGCCATCATCCACCTCGCCCTCTCCCTTGTAGGGGTAGGAGTCGAGATCGATGGTGAGGTTGCAAGCCTGCAAGAGGCAGAGGCCAGCGACAAAGCCAAGTAACCGGCCGTAAGCTGTCAGGATGTGGTGCATAAAGACATCGACAGAACGGAGAAGGGAGCAAAGAGGGTGTCTACCCGAGGTTCCTTGATAGTTCCCATGAGAAGCGACGTCAACGACGGGCCGCACCCACGCACAGGATATGGAGCGCGGCGCCAAGGTGATACAGGAAACAAACAGGTGCGCGAAACGCCTTGCGTCGCACGTGCGGACTGGCTAGGATCGCAAAAGATGGCACCTGCAAGGACGTAGGCACCATCCCTCCAACCCCTCCCACAAGCGGGAGCGAGGTGTGCTGAGTACAGCGTAGAGGCAGGATAAACCTCGACGACAAAGCTCGGAAGAGAGAACCGGGGTCGCAAGAAACAAGCGCGACCCACCGTGCTGCGGTGACAAGGAGTTCGCAGGGAACCCCCCGCACCGAGTGAGCGCCTCTACAATGTAAAGGTGCCCACTCTCCCCAACCCCCTCCAAGTTCGAAGCGAGTTTTCCTGGCGACAGGGAGCGCGCGTTGTTCGTGTCGTAGGGGGCAACCGACAGCCGATGCAAGAACCGGAGCTTGGCTCCCCAATTTTCAAAGGCAGAAAGACCCTCCTCTCACGAATGTGCGTGAAGGCTTGTCCCGACATCGGGCGATCCTTTGGAGAGAACGCGGTCGCTTCACATCATAGACCCAAGGAGGGGGAAGCAAGCGGCTTTCCCATTGCCCGAGAACCGAGGCGCAGATGAGCGAAGAGAAGAACAACCCGTCCAAGCGTCGGCGCAAGCGCCGCGAGCGCAACAACAAGCAAGAGCAAGGCTCGGGGAAGAGTCGCCAACCGAGGCGCAATGACTCCCAGGAAGAGCAGGACTCGAGCAACTCGAACCGACGCCGCAGGCGCCGCAGGCGCTCACGCAAGGGTGGTTCTGGCGGAGAAGGTGGTCAGGGGAGCAACAGCAACAACTCGAACGGTTCGAACAACTCGAACAGCTCGAATAACAGCGGCTCCAGGAACAACAGCAACCGCCGTCGCAACAACAATAATAACAACAACTCCAAGAACGGGCGTCGACGTTCGAGCAACTCGAACCGTTCGAACCGCTCGAACAATGGCCGCTCGAACAACCATCAAGGCGCCAACACGCCCGCCTCCAAGTTCGGTGGTCGCGATCCGGTCAACCCGGACGCAGGGCAGGATCGCGATGGGGACTCTCCAGAGTTGACGGCCTTCGAGCTGTTCTGCGCCTACCACCTCGGGATCACCGAGGACAACGGGTACCGCAAGCCGCGCGCGCGCGACATCGCCAAGCGCTTCGACATTTCGATCAACGAGATGCACGATGCCATGCAGCGGTTACAGATCGACAAGAACTCCTTTGAGCGCTACAACTTCGATCTGAGCCTGGCGCAACTCGACATCCGTGTCGCCCCCGAGGGCGTGGATCGTCGCGAGATCGCCAAGGTGCACTACAACGAGCTGTGTGAGCTGAACCCCGGACTCGACCAACAGGTCGAGTGAACGGGGTCACGAGCAAGACTGACCGATCATCCCATCCACCAAGGACTCCAAGGAGCCCCTTTCATGGAAGATTCCCCGATCGCCGCCCCTGGTGAGCGTGAGCGTCCCCTCATCCTCATCGCTGACGACGACCCCGAGATCCGCACCCTGCTGCGCCTGCATTTTAGCACGCTGGCTTGTGACCTGCTCGAGACCACTGACGGCGCAGAGACGCTCGAGACGGTCATCGTGCACAAACCTGACCTGATCGTGCTCGATGTGATGATGCCCGAGCTCTCGGGTTGGGAGATCTGCAAGTACATCAAGGAGCGCGAGGACGAGTACGCCCACACCGGCGTGATCATGCTCACCGCCATTGGCGAAGTGAACAACTCGCTGACCTCGCCGCTCTTTGGCGCAGACGACTACATGGACAAGCCGTTTGACTTCGACGAGCTCGACGAGAAGGTCCAGCAAGTACTCGCCAGCAAGAATGGCCCCTCGCTCGAGCCCAGCACGACATGAACCCCGAGCAGTCCACGCCACTGCTCGAGGACCATCGAGGCGCGCTCGTCATGGCGAGCGCGCCTGACGCGCTCGCGCGCCACAGGCCAAGCGTTCCAGGGCAAGTGCTCCAACGCTTCGCGCAGCTGTTCATGCTGCAATGCCTGACCTCCACGGTCGCGCTCGCCATCGCGCAGTTCCTACTCACAGGCACGAGCGCAGGGCTCCAGTACTACATCTGGATTCCTGCGCTGGCGGCGCTGTTTAGCTTCCTGTGGGCGATCCCCATGGGAGCATTCTGCGTGGGCATGCAGTGGTTTCGCACCCGCGATGTCGACCACGACGCGCCCGTCGAGCGCCTCAACACCCAGCACTTCAAGACCATCACCATCCCGCTCGATCCCGTGACGCCGCTCGAGCCAAAGATCCGCCTCGCGCTCTCTTCCTTGCAGGATGTGACCTTCCAGGAAGATCCCTCGAGCCGCACCATCAAGGTGCACCACAAGAAAAAGCGCCGCTTTAACTACGGCGGGATGGAGGTCGGCGTCAGGATCGTCAGGACCACAGCCACACACGCCGAGCTGCTCGTGTGGTCGCTGTACCGTCGACAGACGGTCGTCTTCGATGGAGGCAACGCGCGCCGCGTGCTCAACAAGCTGATCGACGCCCTCTCTCATGCTCCATATCGACCTGCTCTTCCTGAGCAGTAGTCAACCGACCCTTTTGCCTGTTACCATCCGGCCGTCCCATTTTTTTCATGCCCCTCCTTTAAGGAAAAGGCGAAATCATGGCTCAGTCACCCCGGCTCATCCGCGCATGTCTTCTGACTCTCTGCATTCTGGCATGCACCTCTCAGGCAGCGCTCGCGCAGGATAACCTCCCCGATCCGAGCAGCATCAAAGCGGCCCCCGTCGATGAAACAAACCCCGTCCGGCTCGTCCTCATCGACGTGACCGAGGATGCCGGGGACGCCAAGTCGATCCTCGAGGGGCTCACCAAGGAGATGAACGAGAGCAAACGCATCGAGGTCGTCGAGACGCGGCCAGTGATCCTCTCGTTCGTTGACCGAAAGATCACCAAGGAGCTCCTGCGCACCAGCGAAGGGCGCGAGTCTTCCGCCAAGGACATCGCCGAGGTGATCGCCGAGCATAACCTCGAGGGGATGATCATCATGGACGCCTATAGCGGCGGCAGAAAGCTCCAGGTGATCCTCTTTGACACCGACGGCAAGGAAGCTGACGAGCAAAAGCTGAGCCTGAAGAAGCGCAAGCGCGTCAGCAGCGCCGAGCGCGACAAGGTGCGAAAACGCATCTTCGAGAAGGCGAGCCCGGTTGCCACGAAGCAACGCGAAGCCGTCGCGCGCGCCGAGCGCGAGCGGATCGAGGCAGAACTTGAAAAGCGCGCCAGAGCGCAGGCAGCAACCAGCGAGGGCGAAGGATCTTCGGGTGGAGGGGAAGGCGCCGCCGTCACCAAAACCACCGAGAAGGCGCGCGCGCCACGAGAAGGAGGCCAGGGAGGTCTTCGCGTTCAGGCCGGTTTCTTGCTCGGGCAGCGCACCTTCGTGCTCGAGAGTGATACCTTTGGCATCGACCAGACCTTGCCGATGGCTGGCGCCACAGGCCAGGTTCAGGTCTCGACGCCCGTGTCGGATGGCTTGTTGCTCGTGGGCGGGACGTTCCGTGGGAGTTGGGCGCCGCTTCGCCTGCTCGACGCGAGCGCTGAAGAGGAGACCTTGCTCACGGGACACTTCGTCGACGTGGGCGCGAACTTCGACCTCGACTTCCCCTACAAATCACTGCTCAAGATCGGACTCGATCTGGGCGCGGACGTGGTCTCGATGACCATCGACCAGAACGCGACCTACACAGGACATCGCTACATCTGGGGGCGCGCCGGGCTCGGCGTCGAAATCACCCCCATCTCGAGGCTGGCGATCCGCCTTCACGGCGGCGCGCTGCCCGTGCTCCAGGCGCTCACCTCGGGCGGCGCCTACGGCGCGCCCGGTCTGGATGTGGGGATCGAGGCAGGAGGTGGCGTCGAGGTCGGCATCACAGAATCACTCGGCCTCGCGCTCGATGGACGCTACCAGACCTTCACGCAGCTCTACACGAGTGATTCCTTCGAGGAGACGCTCACCTCCTCGGATCAGATCCTGCGCGGCGCCGTCTCGATCACGTATCGTAAGTAAGCGCGCTCGCGCTGGGAGCCTTCGGATTTTGCAGTGAGCTTCACGAGGGCACCGCCAAATCCGAAGGCTCCGCCAAAGCGAGGTTTCAGAGCTTGATCTGACGGATCGAGCGGATGGCGTCCTCTTCACCCGAGAGCGACTGCGCACGCTCGATCAAACCGAGGAGTTGCTCCTCGGTCAGGGGCGCATCCATCGCGCTCACATCGTAGGCAAAGCCATACTCGACAAAGTCGCGGTGGCTCGACTCGAGGTAGTTGAGCCCGGCGTCATAGATCGAATCACTGATCGCCTTCTTGGTGCCGCGTGCGTCCGAGTGCGTGACGGCGAGCACGTAGCGAGGGCGATCGGTCTCGACGCCGATCACCTGCCCGGGCGCATAGACACAGGAGCGCACGGTGCCGCTGGCGTTGAACAGGCGCGTCGTCTGGCCGACATAGCGCGCGATGCGAGGTTGTGCCTCTTGCGTCGCGGCGCCAATGTGCGGGGTCGTGATAACCTGCGAGAGCCCTTCGTAGGGGTTTGCCCAAGCGTCTTTTTTGCTGCCGGGCTCCTCGGGGAAGACGTCGATGGCGGCAGCTTGCACGAAGCCATCCTCGACCGCGCGGCGAAGCTCTGAAGGCTCGAACAGGAACCCACGTCCGGCGTTGATCAAAATACGCGGAGAGTTCTCGCCGCGCTCACTGCCGAGCGCCGAGAAATGCTCGTAGGTGAGCATGTTGCGGTTGGTCTCGCCATGCGCGTTCTCTGCCGAGACGTGCAACGAGACGAAGTCCGAGTGCTTGAAGACCTCGAGCGGCGAGGAGAGCGCGGTCCAGCCGAGCGTGGCGCCGACCTCGCGAGGGACCTCGCGGTCGTCGTGGAAGACCACGTCCATGCCAAACGCGTTGGCCATCTGCGCGACGCTCTTGCCGATGTTCCCCAGCCCGACGATACCGAGCGTCTTCCCCTTGAGCTCGTAGCGGCGGTTGTTGTTCTTGGTCCAGACGTTGCGCTTGGAGGCGTCATTCGCGTCGAAGATGCGTCGCGCCAAACAGATCATCTCGCCAAACACCAACTCGACGACCGAGCGCCCGTTGGAGATCGGGTCATTCATCACCAGAACGCCATGCTGAGCGCATGCTGCCTTGTCCACCGAGTCATCGCCAATGCAGCAGAGCATGATCGCGGCCAGATTCGAGGATGCCTCGAGCACCGCCGCGTCGACCTCGAAGCGGCTGCGCTTGTAGATGAGGTCGTGCTGGCCTTCGCGCAGGCGATCGAGCACAGCGTCCACATCCTGGGTCATCGAGGTCGGCAGACGCTCGGGCTCGATGCCCTGCTCGCGCAGGTAATCATCGAGCATCGGATCAGGGTCCTCGAGGATGAGCGCCTTCTTGAAGTGGTTGTTGAGGAAGCGGACATTATTCTTCATGGGCATGGCGTCGCCTCTGCTGTTCTTCGGGTAAAACACATGAATGACACAGCGCGTCATCCATGCCTAACTCATACACAAAACGCAGCGTTGTTGAAAGGGAACGAACGCCACCCCCCCCGCGGCCCTCGCTATCGCTCGTCCGCGTGCTTGTTTCAAGGGCAATGCCCGCGGCAGGCCGCGAGCCTTGCCCCCCTGAATCTCACTGCGTTCGGGAGGGGGGCAGACTTGGCGTCGGGTGCTCAGTTTTTGGCCCGCGGGAAGCTATCGAAGATGCAGTGAGTTTTGAGAGGGCACCAAAAGCGAGCCGGTGAGCCAAATCGATAGCTAAAGAAAAGACCCCCTTGGGGGTCGCGACTTTTGTCGCGGGGTCCGACCGAAACCGCAGGTTGAGGAGGGGGCGCCCTCTCATCACGCACCGCAAAACCGACAAGTTCAGAAGACCACATTCTCGACGTACTCGCCGAAGACACCGCGCAGCGTATCCGAGACCTCGCCGAGGGTGACCTTGTGTTTGACCGCGTGGAGGATGTGCCCCATGAGGTTGTCCGAGCCCCTGGCTGCGGCCTCGAGCGCGGCGCGCGCGTCGTCGACCTCTTGCTGTGAGCGGCCTGCTTTGAAGGCGCGCAGGCGCTCGACCTGCTCGCGCTCGATCGCCTCGTCGATGCGCATCAGGTCGGTGGGGCGCTCTTCCTCGGTGGTGAACTTGTTGACGCCCACGATCACTTGCTCGCTGCGTTCGATGGCGAGCTGCGCCTGGTATGCGGCTTCCTGGATCTCGGACTGTTGGAATCCTTGCTCGATCGCCTCTGGCGCACCGCCGAGTTCGTCGATCTGGCGGATGTACTCGAGCGCGGCTTGCTCGATCTCGTCGGTCAGCGCCTCGACGACGTAGCTGCCGCCCAGAGGATCGACCAGATCGGCGACGCCTGACTCGTAAGCGATCACTTGCTGGGTGCGAAGCGCCAACCTCGCGGCGTCTGCGGTGGGCAAGCTCAATGCCTCGTCCCAACCGTTGGTGTGCAAGGATTGTGTTCCGCCCATCACCGACGCCAACGCCTGGAGCGCGACGCGCACGATGTTGACCTGTGGTTGCTGCGCGGTCAGCGTCGAGCCCGCCGTCTGGCTGTGGAAGCGCATCAGCATCGACTTCTTGCTCTTCGCGCCAAAGCGCTCCTTCATCAACCTCGCCCACAACCTGCGCGCGGCGCGGAACTTGGCGACCTCCTCGAGGAAGTTGTTGTGCACGTTGAAGAAGAAGGAGAGGCGCGGCGCGAACGCGTCCACATCAAGCCCGGCAGCGAGCGCGGCCTCGACGTAGGCGATCCCGTTGGCCAGCGTGAAGCCGACCTCTTGTGCTGCGGTCGAGCCCGCCTCGCGGATGTGGTAACCCGAGATGGAGACGGTGTTCCATTTGGGGACATGCGACTGGCAGTAGCCGAAGATGTCCGTGATGATCCGCATGCTCTGGCGTGGAGGATAAATGTAGGTCCCGCGCGCGATGTACTCCTTGAGCACGTCGTTCTGGATGGTCCCACGGATCTTATCCGAGGAGACCCCCTGCCCTTGTGCCACCGCGATATAGAGCGCCAGCAGCGTCGAGGCGGTGGCGTTGATGGTCATCGAGGTCGAGACCTTGTCGAGCGGGATCTTGTCGAACAGGATCTCCATGTCCGCGATCGAGTCGATGGCGACGCCCACCTTACCAACCTCGCCACGCGCTCTGGCAGAGTCCGAGTCGTACCCCATCTGCGTGGGCAGATCGAAGGCGACCGAGAGCCCCTTGGTGCCCTGGCTCATCAGGTAGTGGTAGCGCTCGTTGGATTGCGCCGCGGTGCCAAAGCCCGCGTACTGGCGCATCGTCCAGAAGCGCCCGCGGTACATCGTCGGCTGCACGCCTCGGGTGAAGGGGTACTGACCGGGGAAGCCGATCTGCTCGAGGTACTCGGGGCTCACATCCGTGGGAGAGTAGAGGGCCTTGAGCGCCTCTCCTCCCGAGCGCGTGAACTCCTCGCGGCGCACGCCGAAGCGCTCGAGCAAGGGCTCGAGCACGTCCGATTCCCACTGCTGCTGTGCCCTGGCGAGCTCCTCGTAGAACTCGTCGCCCAGCCCATTCTTCTCATCACCCTGATCGCTCATCCTCAAACCTTCCTGTAAGAACCGCCGGGCGAAATCACTCGGCGGCTTCGATCGTCACGAGCAGATCTCCGACCTCGACCGCCTGCCCGACCTCGACGGCGACCTGGCCGATCGTGCCGGAGATGTGCGCTTTGAGGTCGTTCTCCATCTTCATTGCCTCGATGATGAGGACGCACTCGCCCTCCTCGACCGCGTCTCCGGGAGAGACGTTGATGGCGACGACCTTGCCAGCCATCGGGCTCTCGAGCTCGGGGCCACCCGCGCCACGTCCGCCGACGCCAGCGACGCGCATGCGCTTCTGGCGCTCGTTGAGCACGTCGATCACGTGGCGCTCTGCCTTGATCTCGACCACGACGCCGTCATCGCCATGGCGGACGCCCACGTCGTGCGCCTCTCCGTTATAGATAAGATGCATGCGCCCTGCTTCGGGCTCGTATGCATCGACCACAAAGGAGGCGCCATCCGGTGAAGTCACCTTGTAGCTGCCGTCCTCGAGCGTCTCGACGGCGTACTGACGCTCTTCCTCTCCATCGACCACGAAGTAATTGCTGGCCATCACTCACACCTTCTTCTTCATTGCTTTGCTTGAACGCGACTCGATCCCGCGCCGAGAGATCACCACTCGCGGCGTTGCTCCAACCTGGCGAGCGTCTTCCAACGGCTACGCGAGCCTTGCTGCTGTGTACCAGCGGCTCCTTTCGCGCCCCCTCCAGCGATCAGCGCCTCGTCGCGGCGATGTGCTGCGATCACGGCGGCGATCTCTGCCGGGAAGCCAAGCTCTGGCGCAGGCGTCTCGCGCCCACGCATCAGGTTGGGGATGAACTCCGTATCATAGGAGCCATCGAGGAACTCGGGAGCGGTGAGCACTTCCTCGTGGAAGGCGATGTTGGTGGTGATGCCACCGACGACGTACTCGCTGAGCGCGCGGCGCATGCGGCCAATCGCGTGATCGCGATCCTCGCCCCAGACGGTCAACTTCGCGATCATCGGATCGTAGTGCACGGGCACCGTGGCGCCCGAATAAACGCCCGAGTCCACGCGCACGCCAGGGCCGGTAGGCTCGCGCAGGAAGGGGATGTGACCCGGACTCGGCATGAAGTTGTTGTCGGGGTCCTCGGCGTAGATGCGACACTCGATGGAGTGACCGCGACGCTCGATATCGGATTGCTTCAAGGTCAGCTCTTCGCCGAGCGCGATCTTGATCTGCCAGCGCACGAGGTCGAGGCCCGTGATCATCTCCGTGATCGGGTGCTCGACCTGCAAGCGCGTGTTCATCTCGAGGAAGTAGAAGTTCTGATCGACATCGATCAGGAACTCGACGGTGCCCGCGCCGACGTAGTTGACCGCCTTGGCCGCCTTGACGGCGACCTCGCCCATCGCCTGGCGCACGTCCTCGCGCAGCACGGGACAAGGGGTCTCCTCGGTGATTTTCTGGTGGCGGCGTTGCACCGAGCACTCGCGCTCGAAGACGTGCACGACGTTGCCGTGCGTGTCCGCGAGCACCTGGAACTCGACGTGCTTGGGGTTAACGACATATTTTTCGATGTAGACATCGCCATCACCAAAGGCGCTCAGTGCCTCGCGGCGAGCGCCCTCGAAGGCCGCGACAAAGTCCTCCTCGCGGTCCACGCGACGCATTCCCTTGCCGCCACCGCCAGCGGCGGCCTTGACGAGCACGGGGAAGCCCGCCTTTTTGGCGAACTCGAGCGCCTCCAGCGGGTCCTCGATCGCGTCAGGCGTGCCTGGCACGAGCGGGACGCCAGCGTCACGCATCAGGTCTCTGGCGTGAGTCTTGGAGCCCATCGACGTGATGGCGTGGGGTTTCGGGCCAATAAAGACCACCCCGGCCTCTTCGCACGCTTGCGCGAAGGAGGCATTCTCCGAGAGGAAGCCATACCCTGGGTGAATGGCCTGCGCGCCGCTTTGTTTTGCGACCTCGAGGATCTTCTCGATGCGCAGGTAAGACTCGGCGGAAGCCGCCGGTCCCACACAATAAGCCTCATCCGCGTAGCGCACGTGCAGCGCCTCGCGATCCGCCTCAGAATAAACCGCCACGCTCTTGATGCCGAACTCGCGAAGCGAGCGCATCACGCGAACGGCGATCTCGCCGCGGTTTGCCACGAGTACTTTCTCGAACATATTCCGACTCCAGACCCGAGTTGGGGAGTGTTTGCAACCAAGTTGTCGGCATGGGTTCTAGCAAACCTCGCGCAGAGGTGTCTACCCCCCTGTAACATGCGGTTCTGGAGCCGTTTTGTTCACACACAGGGCCTAGCCAAAGTGCATCGCCGAGACGTGCGCGTTCATCACCACATCACGGTAAGGCGTGGTGCCAGGATCATCGCCCGCCGCGCCAGCGATCACCATCAACGGCAGCAGGTGTTCCTCGCGCGGGTGTGCGTCCCTTGCCGCTGGCGCCTTCTCCCACTCGACGAGCAATGTCTCTCGCCGCGAGACCTCATCATCGACGAGCGCTGCGAGCCACTCATCGAACGCCTTCGAATCATCGAGGGTCTTTTGCGCGGTGGTGCCGCGACCGAGCAAGGCGCGCAGGTTGTGGTAGCTCATCCCGCTGCCGATGATAAAGACCCCCTCATCACGCAACGGCTCGAGCGCGCGCCCGATCTTGATATGCGTCAAGGGGTCGAGCCCCTTGACGAGCGAGAGCTGGAAGGTCGGGATGCCAGCATCGGGGTACGCGAGCTTGAGCGGAACAAAGGTCCCATGATCGAAGCCGCGCGTGGCGTTGGCGTCGGTGGTGATGCCGACCTTCTCGAGCAGCTCCTGGACGCGGTGTGCGACCTCGGGGGCGCCGGGCGCAGGCCACTGAACCTCGTAGGTCTCCTTGGGGAAGTTGTAATAGTCGTAGTACATCGGCGGATTTGGCGAGGTCATCACGGTGGGGACGGCCTCCTCCCAGTGCGCCGAGACGATCAGCAACGCGCGAGGGCGTTCGGGCGAGAAGATGCTGAGTCCCTCCATGTACTCGCGCATCTTGTCCCACATGCCGGGGCGTCCGAAGAGGTCATCGTCCATAAATGGCCAGGGGCCGCCGCCATGGGGCAAGAAGACGACGGGCATGCGGTCTTTCTTTTCTCGGATGTGTTGGGGCATTGTCTTTGGCTCCTCAGAAGCGCCCGAGAGCTGGGCGCTGTTGCGATCACAGGCGGAGAGCAACGTGCTCGCGGCGACCACGCCAGCGCCGCGCAAGAACATGCGTCGGTGAAGGCTGTGGTGAAGTGATGTATCGGGGGTATCTTGACTCATGGGCCTCTCGTCTTTGGCCTCTCGAAAGCTGCGGGCACTGGCCAGGTTTCCACACAGTCAATGGTGGACACCAGAGCGCTCCGATACAAGGCATGCGGGTGAGGAGGGTCTGTTTCCAGACAGGAAACAGGCAGGCAACAGGGGGTGTTTCTTCTATGGAAACAACAAAAAAAGCCTGGGTGGCGCGAAGGCCATCCAGGCTTTAGATCCGTACATCGTGCGGAGAATCCGCAGCGCAAGACTCAGTTAGAGATCGAGTCCTTGAGCGCGCGGATCTCGTCCATCAACGTCTCATCGAGTTGATCGGCGCTGAAAAGATCGAGCAAATAGCTCTCGAGAAGAGCGAGCCTGGCGCGAAGCTCCTTGTCCGCGCCGAGCGCGAACTTGAGCTCGTGAGTATCTTCCTCGGAAAGCCCGTGCAGCATACGCAGCACCTTCTCCTCCTCTGGGGTCAGCACACCCAAATCGTGTCCTTGACGCACCGTCTCCGTGGCGGTGGTCGTGGTGACAGACGTGGATGTCTGGCGCTTGTTGTCGTGACTGCTCAAGATAAGCCTCCCATCTCGCTCAGAAGCACCGTTTCAAGGTTTATGACCGGGTGCGATCACCGCCTTGTCTCATATACGGAGAAGGCGGAGAAGACGATCTGTTCGAATCGCCGACGAACGCTACCATTCTTTGACCACGTCATCAGAGTCGAGCGATACATTGCTCCACCTGTGACGTCGGCCACAACATCGTCGGCTGATTTTGGTTATAGTGCCCCGAGGTTCGGCTGGCAAATTTTTCCAGCCGAATCTCCGAGTCTCTTCTTTGTATCCGTCAGGGCGCACCCGCTTTCGCCGTAACATCGGCTCGATCCTCGATCTCTGCGCAGAAACTAACATATCAGCGATCGTCTGGCGATCGTTTTCTCCACCACCCCCACCCGATCCACGTCGCCACGACCACAAAGAGCACCAGGAACGCCGCGCGCGTATACCCCTCCACGAAGCCGACGATCCGCTCCAGGTTGTAGCCAAACGCCATCCCCAACAGCAGCAACGCCGCATTCCACAAGGTCGCCGAGAGCGCGGCGTAGAATAAAACCTTCGCCGTCGACAACCTCGCCATCCCTGCCGCCAGGAAGAAAACACCACGGAATGCGGGGATGAAGCGGTTCAAGACAATATAGATCGCGCCGTGGCGCTCGAACTTCTCTGTGACACGATCGATCTTCGATGCGATCTCTTCCCTGGCGAGCCAACGGTGGATCAACGTCTCGCGTCCACTCTCCAGCGAGAGCCAACGCCCCACCATCAGATCCAGGAAGGCGCCAAACACCGAACCCGCCACCAACGCAGACAACACCGCCCACATCGGCCACCCCGCCAGCGGGATCAACATCGCCCCCGCCAACGTCACCGTGTCTCCGGGAAAGGGAGGGAACACATACTCCACGCCAGCGCTCGCGCCCAACAGGAGCAACCCCAACCAGAGCGGCTGCCCTGTCATCCACCCGATCGCTCTCTTGACCTCTTCGAGCACTCCTCGCCCTCACTGACTGTAAAAATCACAGCAACCCCGAGTTGGCATTGCATGCAGTCAAATGTTGGCGCCGCGCACCACCAGAGCAAGCGAGGGCGCGCTCGATCATCGAGCGCGCCCTCTTCTCTTCCAAATCTCGCGGACAGGTCCGTTAAAAACTCAGCGGAAGAAGTCCGCCACGTGGGCGCTGTCGCCGCCAGCGTACTCGAGCTGGAACTTCGTGATGCGACGCACGACCTGCACGGCCCCACACGCCGCGCCGACGTAAACCCCCGCCTCGATCACGTTCAACAGCGCGTACACCGCATAGCCCATGAGCTCGATCGATTCCTCTCCGGTCACGCGACTCAAGAACCCTTGCCCGATCCAACACGCCCACCAGAGGTTGAGCCAACCATGCTGTCCGCTCTCACGTTCGGGCGCGGTCTTGTCCCAGACCTCTTTCATGATCTGGAGCGGCTTGAACAGGTTAATAAACGGAATAAAAAAGCTCCCCGGTGCCCAGCCTGGCGTGTTCTCGATCGGAATCCCGAACACCTCCGGGAGGTTCGCGTAAGCGCGATATGCCCACATCGACCAGGCCACCATCGCCGTCAGCAGACAACAGATCAACCCTGCGGCAGATCCCAACAACGCCAACCCCAAGATGCCAACAAACACCTCGTTGGCCGTCTCCAACACCCCGGAGGATGCGAACACCGTCAACCCGCTGGTAGCCAGATAACAAAGCGACGTGGCGATCACTGCCCCCATCGCGACCTTCGAGCGCAAGTCGAGTGACTCCAAACGTGAATCGTGCACCATCCCTCCTTATCCATGATGTGCGAACGTGCTCTCCTTCGGAGCACAAAGCCTAACACTGCAACTACCCATCACACCAGCAGCCATTCATACAAGACGCACTACAAGATATTCACAAACTCCTTCACGACGGCACTTGGCGCAGGGGAGGTGCGTGGTTAGAACAATGCGAGGACGCGTTATCAATCACCCTCGCAGGAGACCTCCTTGGACATCAACGCCATCATCGACGACCTGCTCACCCGCTACCACAAACACCTCGACACGCGCGCGATCCTGATCGCCGAGGACGCCTTGCGACAGGCGCCCGCGCTGCTCTCTCAGCATTTGCCAGAGGGCACCTGGCTCGTCGGCGTCGACGCGCACACCTGGGAGGCCGCAGGCAAGGACTTCACCGACGCGCTCACGCAGGCCGGGATCGCCTGGGAACGCTACGACATCGCCGATCGCCCAGGGCACGGCCACCCCGTCTGCGATGATGTCTCGATCGCCGCGCTCTCCGAGCACCTCGCGAAAAACGATTACGCGGCCACGGTCGCCGTCGGCAGCGGCACGATCAATGACATCGTCAAGTTCGCAGCCACCGAGCAAGGATTGCTCGCGGCTTGTGTGGGCACCGCGCCCAGCATGAACGGCTACACTTCCAAGATCGCCGCGATCCTCTCGGACGGCGTCAAGACCACCAACCCGTGTCAGGCGCCTGTGGTCGTGATCGCAGACCTCGACGTGATGGCGACCTCGCCAGCGCGCATGATCGCGAGCGGCCTGGGAGATCTGATCAGCAAGCCTGTCTCCAACGCCGACTGGCAGCTCTCCGCCGAACTCAACGGGAGCTTCCACTCCGCAGAGGCCATGGAGGTCATCGAGACGGGCGCGGCGATGCTCGACGGCGTCGCGCCAAAACTCCAGAAAGGGGATCGCGAGGCGATGGCAGGATTGCTCGGCTCGCTCATGCTGAGCGGCCTGGCGATGAGCATCGCAGGGTCATCCAGCCCAGCTTCTGGCGGCGAGCACCTGATCAGCCACTTTATCGACATGACGGCGCATGCTTTCGATGAGCCGTATGACTTCCATGGCTGTCAGGTGGGCGTGGGGACCTTGACCACGGCGCACTTCTACGAGCAGCTCGCCAAGATGGACCCGGCCAGCATCGACGTCGACGCGCGCGTCGCCGCCCTCTCCTCCTGGGAGGACTACGACGCCATGTTGGCAGAGCGCTTTGGCAAGCTCCACGGCCCTGTGCGAAAGCACGCCGAGCAAGCCTACCCGACGCCCGAAGAACTGCGCGCGCGCCTCACACTGCTCAAGCAAAACTGGTCCACCATCCTCGAGCGCGTGCAGCGCACGCTGCGCACCAAGGACAGCATCGAGGAGGAGCTTCGTCAGGCGGACGCGCCCGTGCGCTTTGCTGATCTCGACGTCGCGCGCGACCGCGCCAGACGCTCCATCGCCCACTCCAAGGACATCCGTAATCGCTACACGATCCTCCACCTCGCCTGGGAGCTCGGCACCATCGATACATGGACCGAGCAAGCCCTGGAGCTGCTCTACGACGCCTGAGCTGCTTCCCAGAGCAAGAAAGGAAAGAGGCGGTG
>JAYZVO010000003.1:0-28898 GCA_036155555.1 Myxococcota bacterium | reverse complement strand
CATCATCGTCGATGCCGTTGCCAGGGATCTCGAGCCCCTCGAGGCAGTACACCGTCTGCGCGCAGCGTGGATCTTCACACGTCGGGATGCCGTCGTTGTTGCTGTCCTTCGTGATGTCCGTGCAATCTTCGGGAGGGGAGAGGCAGACCGCAGTTCCCCGGCAAATCGGATCTTCACAGTCGGTCTTGCCGTTGCCGTTGTCATCGATGCCGTTGACGCAGTTCTCTGCCAGCAGCAGGCAGAAGATGGTGTTGGAGCAGTCCACATCGGCGCAGTCGATGGCGCCGTCGTTGTCGTCGTCCAAACCGTTGGCGCAGTCCTCTCCATTGTCGGAGCAGATGCCGGTGTTTTTGTAGTCGTCGTCCTCGCAGTCGATCTTGTCATCGCCATCATCGTCGATGCCGTTGTCAGGGATCTCCGTCTTGATGAGGCAGACAAAGACGTTCTGACAGTCGGCGTCATCGCAGTCGATGGCGCCGTCGCTGTCATCATCGACGCCGTTGACGCAGTCTTCTGCGCCTGGAAGACAGGCGGCCGTGTTCGCGCACGCCTCGTCCTGGCAATCGATCTTGCCGTCGCCATCGTCGTCGCGTTGGTTGACGCAGTCCTCGCCATCCGCTGTGCAAAGGTATGTCCCCTTGCAGGCGTCATCGGCGCAATCGACCTTGCCGTCGCTGTTGTCATCGCGACCATTGTAGCAGTGCTCGCCGCCCTGGTTGACGCAAGTGGGGTAGAAGGCGCACTGAGGATCTTCGCAGTCGATACGACCATCCTCGTTGTCATCCACGCCGTTCTCACAACGCTCGTTGAACTCGAGCGGCTCATCGCCATTTCCACACCTGGACGCGCCAAAGAGGGGAGTGATCATGGCGAAAAAGAGCGCCAGGGAGCAGACGCGCTTCCATCGCGTCGCGTTTGTTCTATAAGAGGCAGATCGCTGTGCTCGAGGCTGCATTGTCGACACCTGGTTAGATCATGACCTTGAATGGACCTTTGTGGCGAAGAGCGTATCGCGAGGCCCATGTATCACGGGGTTGTTGCACGTATCTTTGAAGTGTACCTTTCCGCCAGAGCGCCTTCAAGTGCGGCCCCCACCTTGACGGCAAATTGCCACAGCGCGAGATCGCTTGCGGACTGCCGAGCGTATTGATAGAGCATCCCGCGTGAGCGTGCGTCGACCCCTGCATCGAGTGTGAAACCGGATGGACCGAATCGTCGAACCAGAGCTGATGGACGAGGCTGATCAAGCCCAGGCCTACGCGGAAGCAGATTTTTCCGAGCCAAATACGAAGTTTCTCGAGTTCTATCAAGAACACTTTGGAGCGCAACCGATTACAGGAAGGGTCGTCGATCTTGGCTGTGGTCCTGCTGAGATCGCCTTTGCGATGGTCGCGAAGTTCCCGGATTGCAAGGTCATTGGCGTCGATGGCGCGCCCGCGATGCTCGCGTCTGCGCTCGAGAGGAAGAGGCTCGGCGAGGAAGTGTGTCCCGGGGTGGATCGCCTCTCGTTTATTGTCGAGACCTTGCCTTGCTACAAGCTCGATGGCGCCCCCTTTGACGTGATCATCTCCAACAGCTTGCTCCACCACTTGCACGATCCGTCCGCGCATTGGGACACCGTCAAGGCGCTCGGCGCGCCAGGGACACGCGTCCTGGTCATGGATCTTTTCCGCCCTGATTCTACCGAAGATGCCGATGCGCTCGTCGCCAAGTACGCCGTCGGCCAGCCCGACGTCCTGCGTCGTGACTTCTACCACTCGTTGCTCGCCGCTTTCCGACCAGATGAGATCCGCCAACAACTCGAAGATGCTGGCCTGAGTGGTTTCGAGGTCCGCGTCGCCTCCGATCGCCACGTCCTGATCGCAGGCGAACTCTGAGCCTGCCGCGTGCGCCCCGCGTCCTGCGCGGGGCGCTTCATTTATGCGCGGCGCTCTCTTCTGCGTCGGCGCATGCCAACCATGGCAAAGGCCGCGAGCGCAGCGAGCGGGAGCGCAGGGGAGGCGGGTGTGCTCGGGCCTGTCGGCGAGGTCGAGCAGGCGCCGCCTGAGACGTAGAACCCGACCGAGAGGGGATCGTTGCCCTGGACCTCGGGTTGGATGTAGTCCGGCGTGCCGTCTCCATCGATATCGATGGGGTTGGTGTCGAGGTCTGTATCACCCGCCTCGTCCGCATCACTCGCGCCATCATCATCGCTGTCGCTGTCCTGGAAGTTCGGCGTGCCATCCATGTCGGTGTCGACAGGAAGCGTCGATTCGTCGAAATCACCCGCCTCGTCCAGATCAGAGATGGTGTCGTTGTCCGAGTCCGCGTCGAGGTAATCGGGCGTGCCATCCATATCCGTGTCGACAGGTGGCGTCGCGATGTCCAGATCGCCCGCCTCGTGGATGTCGGCGATGGTGTCATTGTCCGAGTCTGTGTCACGCCAGTCCGCGATCCCATCCATATCGGTGTCGACCGGCGGCGTGTTCAGATCTGCGTCACCAGCTTCGTCCGCGTCCGAGATGTTATCCCCATCGGTGTCGAGGTCGAGGAAGTCTGGCGTGCCGTCCATATCGGTATCGACTGGAGGTGTCGTGAGCGCGGTATCGCCAGCTTCGTCTGCGTCCGAGATGGTGTCTCCGTCGGAGTCGAGGTCGAGGTCGTTGGGGATGCCATCCATGTCCGCGTCATCGCTCCCTTCGTCGTCGTTGGTGATGCCATCGCCATCGCGATCCTCGTCGCAGGCATCGCCGAAGGCGTCCATGTCGGCGTTTGCCTGATCGGGGTTCGAGACCATCGGGCAGTTGTCCACGTCGTCATCGACGCCATCGCCATCCGAGTCC
This sequence comes from Myxococcota bacterium, assembly GCA_036155555.1. Lineage (GTDB taxonomy): Bacteria > Myxococcota_A > Bradymonadia > Bradymonadales > Bradymonadaceae > JAYZVO01. The sequence goes on along the minus strand of JAYZVO010000003.1, from coordinate 26,076 downwards.
ATGTTGTCATCACAGAGGTCACCGATGCCATCCATGTCACCATCGGCCTGGTCGGGGTTGGCGACATCGGGGCAGTTGTCCATGGCATTGTCCACGCCATCGCCATCCGAGTCCGAGTCGCAGAGGTCGCCGATGCCGTCCATGTCCACGTCGGACTGATCCGTGTTCGCGACCATCGGGCAGTTGTCATCTGCGTCCGCCACCGAGTCCATGTCCGAGTCGACGTTCTCATCGCAAGCGTCACCGATCATATCCATGTCGGCGTCGGTTTGGTCAGGGTTCGCGACCGTGGGGCAGTTGTCGGCGTCGTTGTTGATCATGTCGCCGTCAATATCCGGATCGCAAGCGTCGCCGATGTTATCCATGTCCACATCGGACTGATCGGTGTTTGGTGTGATGGGGCAGTTGTCCATGGCGTTGGTGATGGTGTCGTTGTCATTGTCATCATCACAATCATCTCCGATGCCATCCATGTCCGCGTCCGCTTGCGTGGGGTTGGCGACGAGCGCGCAGTTGTCCATCGTGTTCGGCACACCATCGCCATCCGCGTCGTCATCGCAGACATCACCCAGCATATCGTTGTCCACATCGGACTGGTCGGTGTTCGGGATAAAGACGCAGTTGTCGGAGACGTTGAGGATCGTGTCGCCGTCGAGGTCGTCGTCGCACTCATCGCCGAGCGCGTCGCCGTCGGTGTTGGTTTGCTGCGGGTTTGGAATCACCGCACAATTGTCCATGGCGTTCGGGATGCCGTCACCGTCGATGTCGGAGGCGCACGCGTCACCTCGACCATCCAGGTCTTGATCTTCCTGGCCCGGGTTGGGCACGAACGGGCAGTTGTCCGGCGTGTTGTCGATCCCGTCGCCGTCGATGTCTGCGTCACACACGTCCCCTTCGCCGTCCATGTCGACGTCGGCTTGGGTGGGGTTCGCGGTGAGCTCGCAGTTGTCCATCGTATTCGGCACGCCATCACCGTCGGTGTCCTGGTCACAGACGTTGCCGATGCCATCGCCATCAAGATCATCCTGCGTCGCGTTGGGGGTGAGCGGGCAGTTGTCGATCGTGTTCGGGAGCCCGTCATCATCTGCGTCCGAATCGCAAGCATCGCCGATGGTGTCGCCGTCGACATCCGACTGGTTCGAGTTCGCGATCAGCGGGCAGTTGTCAGTGGCGTTGTCCACGCCATCGCCGTCGATGTCTGGATCACAGGCGTCACCGACGTTGTCGTTGTCCGCGTCGGTTTGTGTGGGGTTTGCCGTGATGATGCAGTTGTCGGTGGCGTTGTTCACGCCGTCGCCGTCGATGTCTGGATCACAGGCGTCACCGACCATGTCTCCGTCCAGATCATCCTGGCTCGGGTTCGCGTTGTAGTCGCAGTTGTCGATGGTGTTCGTGACCATGTCGCCGTCGATGTCCGGGTCGCAGACATCGCCAGAGCCATCCGTGTCGAGGTCATCCTGGGTGGGGTTCGCGGTAAACTCGCAGTTGTCCACGGAGTTGTTGATGCCATCGCCATCCACGTCCATATCACACGTATCACCGATGCCATCGCCGTCCTGGTCGGACTGGCTCGGGTTCGCGTCCGAGATGCAGTTGTCCATCGCGTCCGGGACGCCATCACCGTCGTTGTCATTGTCACAGGCGTCGCCTGTGCCATCGCCGTCGAGGTCATCTTGCATGCCGTTGGCGACAAAGGCGCAGTTGTCCATCCCGTTGGGGATGCCATCACCGTCGATGTCCGGGTCGCACGCGTCACCGACCATGTCTCCGTCCAGGTCATCCTGGCTGCTGTTTTGCGTCAGCAGGCAGTTGTCGATCTGATCCGGGCTCCCATCGTTGTCCGAGTCGAGGTCCCGGTAATCCGGGACGCCATCGGAGTCTGTGTCCACAGGATCGGTGTTGGGGTCCGTGTCGCCAGCCTCGACCGCGTCGGGCAGCGTGTCCCCATCCGAATCCGTATCGAGCGCGTCGATGACGCCGTCCATGTCCGTGTCGAGTGGGGTGCCGCCGTTGGTCTCGTCGAAATCGTCGATGCCGTCATTATCACTGTCAGCATCATCTGGATCTGTGCCGGTGGTGCAGACCTCGATGATGTCAGGGACGTTGTCGCCGTCGCTGTCTGCTGTCGGCGCGATCACAGTGATGTCGAAGGTGTTGCCCGAACTCACAGTGATATAAGCGTAGGTGTCGAGCGCGGCGTCATCACCGATCGGGCGGATCGCCAGCGGATCAGAAGGGCTGACGTTTTCAAAGCGCCCCCAGGCGCGCGCGTTCGCCGTGCCTGCCATGATCGTGGCATCAGTGGCAGGAACGGGCGCGCCGTTGTAAGGCCCCGCGTTCACACCCGCTGCGCCAGAGGACTCCGCCGCGTTCGAGCCATCGGGCATCGTCTTGTAGCCCTCGACCCCCGCATCATTCCAGAACATGTCGAGCGGGTTGCGCTGATACACGCCCACGGCAGGTTGTGTCACCTCATACAGTCGCAACCCCTCGTACAGCGTTTCGATGTCGAGCGCGATGTAGTGCAGCTCGCCAACCGTGACCGAGAGCTTGCAAGAGTACGTCCCGGAGTTGACCTGGTTCCCCTGATTGTCCAGACCATCCCAGGTGACCGTGTTGGTCCCATTGATCGTTGGCCCCTTGAGCACGACATCCGTCCCCGAAGGATCAAAGGTCAGGTCTCCGTTCGTATCACAGACGATCTCGTACTCGCCGACCGCGTTCGTATCGAAAGAGAACGTGCCCGTATTGATCCCTGGAGAGACCGCCGTGCACTGCGTGTTCGGATCGCCCGAGAAGTCGAAGTTCTGCGTCGTGGGCGTGATCGTCGTGTACTCGGCATCCTCGGGAGGATTCAGGAAGAGCGGGAACTCGGGGATGTAATCCGAGGGGGTCACGTCATCGAGGTTCGCGCTCTGGCCAGGGAATCCCGTGACGCCGCCCGAGTTTGCCAGGATGTAGAAGTCAAAGCCTGCCAGCCCATCGAACTTGAGCTCGACCACCGCGCGCGTGCCCGCCTGTCCGCCAGGGACGCGGGCGTAGAAGCTCGAGGTCATCGCGTTGTTTTCTGCGTAAGAGTTGGCGTCAAAATGCCAACCCGTCGAGTAGAGGCGCCCGGTTCTTGTGTTCCCGGACGTGTCCTTGACGACCACCGACCAGTCGGTCTCCTGGATGACGCTCAATGTCAGCCGGTAGAGCCCGACCGTCGATGTGGTCATCGATTGCCCGCTCGCCAGGTCGGTTTGTGTGCCCACCGGAGAGATGACGCTGAGGGTGCCGGTGCCCGTCCATGTGATCGTCTCGCCAGCGTTCAGGATCTCGAGGCGAAGGATCGTGTTTGCTTCGAGGCGCTGATAGACGCCGTTGGCGTTGAGGAGCTCGGCGGAACCCTCGGCGCGAGCCTCGGGCGCAGAGAGCACGGTCAATCCAGCACAGCAGAGCAGCGCGCCTGCGAAGATGCGCTCGTTTCGGCGCGTCGTGGTACTTCTCTTGGCCATGCGATCACTCCTGGGTATCGGACAGGGCAACGTCGGGGCCGGTCTGCTTTGCTAAAAGCGCTCGCTCGAGCAGTCCCTATATTACGCCGCTGTTTGCAGTAGCTCTTTGTTTCTTGCCGCTTATTCTGGCGAACATGCATGCGTTGTGCAAGTTGCCGCGCCCGCTCACTCTTCCTCGGTGATTTCTTCGCTCATCGGCCCGAGCCCGCCATACTGATCGCGTTGCGCCTGCGTCAACTCGCGCTCTCTGGCGATCGCTCCATACACGGTCGCGCCCTCGGTTGGCGTTCGCGAGAAATCAGCGCGGTCCACATGGTAGAGCCCGAAGCGTGGCTCGTAGCCCTCGGCCCACTCGAAGTTATCCATCAAGCTCCAGTGATAGTAACCGCGCACGTCCACGTTCTCCTGACGCGCGCGCTCGATCTGCTCGAGCGTGCGGACCACATTCTCCGCGCGCCGCGCGCCGTTCTTTGCCGCGATGCCTGCTTCCGTGACCACGAGCGGCAGGCCAGGATAGCGCGCGCCCATGTCCTTCAGGATCGTATACATCCCCGTCTCGTAGTACTCGTACTGCATCGAGGGGACCCAGTGTGACTCGTCTCGAACAGGCAAGCAGGAGCCAAAGTCGAACGCGCCAAAGCAGATCGTGGCGTCGACCAGTGGGATGACGCCTGCCTCGCCCGTGACACCCGCGCGGAAGTAATACTGGACGCCGAGCCAGTCGAGCTTCCCGGTCCATTCCTGGAATGATTCATCCCCCTGGCCGTCGAAGTCAGTGTCGAAGCTCCCGCCGAGCAGCGCATCAGGGATCATGTGATGGTAGGCGTACCAGACGCGGTCACGCGCGGCGATATCGGCGTCCCGCTCGCTCGGTTTGTTGCGGCGCGCCGGTTGCCAGTCGACCACCGAGAGGCTCAGGCCAACCTCGGCCGCGATCCCATCCCCGTTGGCGTCAATGGTGTCGTTTGCCTTGATCGCATCGTAAACCGCCACGTGCGCCTTGATGTAATTGCGCAGCGTGCGGACGACCGCCTCTTCGTCTTGCAAGAGCAGGTTCTTGGCGGGCGGGAAGATGTTAAAGCCGTAGCTCGCGATCAGGTAATTGATCGGTTCGTTGAGCGTGCACCAATCATCCACGCGATCCCCATATGTCTGCGCGAGCAGGGCCGCGTGCTCGGCCAACTCCTCGATGATCAGATCCCCGCCGTCGGGGTGATCCCAGCCGCACAGGTTCTCCGAGGTTGGCTCGGCCTCGGGATCGCAAGGCTCCTGTCGAAAATCATCCACCCAGATCGGGTTAGAGAAGTGGTGGAGCGTGATCATGGGCTCGATGCCAGCCTCACGCAGCGCGTCGAGCTGCGCGCCATAATGATCGAGCGCGTCCTGTGAGACCTCGTCACGCGCTGGCTCGATGCGCGACCAGTCAACGCTAAACCTGTAGGCGTCGAGGCCGAGCTCTTCCATCAACGCCACATCCGCGACGGCGTTGGTGTACCCACGGACCGCCTCGCCGACGGGCTCGCTCATCCCCTTGCCACCCTGATCCTCGGGGAGCGTCCAGAAGTACCAGTCCGTGCGCGATTGCTGATCCTCGATTTGAGCCGCCGCGGTCGCCGCGCCAAAGCGAAAGCTCCCCTTGCCAGCATCAGCGCTCAACGGCCCGAGCGGGCTGTAGGTGACCTCTCCTGGGGGGAGCACCTGATCCGCGAGAGGATCTTTCATATCCTCATCTGGGGCTTGATCCTGCCCCATGTCCTCCGGTCGCGCGTCCATATCCTCTGCTGGAGCGTTCATGTCCGGTGTCGTCTCGGACATGTCCTCCATCATCTGCGCCATATCCTGTGCTGGTGGCGTCGTTGGCGTCGAGGTGTTGTTCTCGTCCGAGCGGCTGCACGCCGCCAGCAAGACCAGAAGCAGCGGCGCGAGGTTTCGTGCGTCGAGAAACGAGGACGGTGCGAGGGTCGACATGCTTGGCTCCGAGGCGCGATGGTGGTGTCGTCGGGCATAAGTTAGCGCGCGGCGTCGCTCGCCACAATAACTGCCGACGCGCGCGCGACAAACCATTGCTTTCGCGGGGTGCTTTGACGCGATGAGAGCGTGTGGAGTAGAGTCCCAGCGTTGTTTTCGAGCGATTCACACCGACCCGAGGTCTTCTCATGAAACACCACGCCCCGAACACCACGCTCCCCACGCACGAGGTGGTCAACCAGGCCACCGAGTTTACCGACGTCAACCTCTATCATACCGACGTCGCCTTGAAGGAGGCGATCGCGCGCGTCGGCGCGCCGTGGCTCGAGGAGCGCTGCGAGGCGCTCGGTGAGCGCGCCGGGAGCCAGCAGATGCAAGAGTGGGGGAGGGTGGCCAATGAGAATCCTCCTGTCTTCAAGCCCTTCGATCGCTTCGGGCATCGCATCGACTATGTCGAGTTCCACCCCGCCTACCATAACCTTATGGGCGAGGCGATGAAGGCTGGGCTTTCATCCGCGGCGTGGAACGAGGAGCAGGCGGGGCATGTCGGATTCGCCGCGCTCTCTTACCTGTTTGGCCAGGCCGAGGCGGGCGTGCTTTGCCCCATGACGATGAGCTACGCGGCGGTGCCATCGCTGCGCATTCAACCCGATGTCGGGCAGCAATGGATCGACAAGCTGCTCGTCCCCGAGTACGACGGCAGGTTCTTGCCGATCGAGCAGAAGAAGTCGGCGACCTTCGGGATGGCGATGACCGAGAAGCAGGGCGGCTCGGACGTGCGCGCCAACTCCACGCGCGCCACGCCCATCGGCGAGGCAGGTCCTGGGAAGGAGTACGAGCTGGTGGGGCACAAGTGGTTCTGCTCGGCGCCCATGTCCGATGGCTTCCTCACGCTCGCCAACGCGGCAGGAGGGCTCTCTTGTTTCCTCGTCCCGAGGTGGCGCCCCGATGGAACGCGAAACCCGTTCTTTATCCAGCGACTCAAGGACAAGGTCGGCAACAAGTCCAACGCCTCCTCCGAGATCGAGTACAACGGCACCTGGTGCCAGCTCATCGGTGAAGAGGGCGCGGGCGTGCGCACGATCATCGAGATGGTGCGCCACACGCGGCTGGCTTGCGTCGCGGGCTCGACCTCGCTCATGAGGCAAGCGCTCGCGCAGGCAGTCAACCACACCCGCACGCGCGAGGCGTTCGGCGCGAAGCTCTATGATCAACCACTGATGCGCAACGTGCTCGCTGATTTGCAGCTCGAGGTCGAGGCGGCCACCGCGCTCACCTTCCGGGTCGCGCACGCGTTCGATCGCCAGGATGAGGACGAGCGCGAGGCCGCGCTGGCGAGGTTGTCCGTCACCGTCGCCAAGTACTTCATCTGCAAGCGCACCCCGGCGGTCGCCTACGAGGCGATGGAGTGCTTTGGTGGCGCGGGGTATGTCGAGGAGTCCGTCATGCCGAGGATCTTCCGCGAGAGCCCGCTCAATAGCATCTGGGAAGGATCGGGCAACGTGATGAGTCTGGATGTGTTGCGCGCCATGCAGCGTGAGCCCGAGTGCATCGAGGCGGTGGTGGAGGAGCTCTCCAAGACGCTCGGTTCACACAAGCTGCTCGATCGCTGCGTCGGCGAGCTCAAGGAGGAGCTCTCTGGCACCGATCAGATCCAGCTGCGCGCGCGTCGCATCAGCGAGCGCATGGCGCTCGCGCTCCAGGCATCTCTCCTTATCCAACACTCCACCGAGGCGGTCGCCGAAGGGTTTATTCAATCTCGCCTCGGCAACCGGGGCGCGCTTACCTTTGGCTCACTCCCTGCTGGCGTGGACGTCGACGCGATCCTGGCGCGCACGCTCCCCGAGGAGTGATTCGCCAGCGCCTCGCCCAGAACCCCGGCAGGCAACTTTTTTTATACCCGCAAAAATCGCCCGCCGCCCTACAGAAAAAAAGTTGCCTGCCGGGGTTCTGGCCACCGCGGGGTGCATTTTTGTAAACCCTTGAAAGGATGAATGAATGAATCTGGAACTCTACGAGCAGTGGTGTGGTAGCAACGGCGGCTTTAACCAGCTCGTGACTTACACGGGCGACTTCGAGGAGCTCAAGGCGATCAAGGCTGCGGGGAAGAAGAAGCTCTCCTGGCAGGTCAAGAAAGGTAACAAGAAGGCGCGCGTGGTCCTTATGGGATCACAGCCTGATCTGGACTTCGTCGAGGCGGTCAAGGAGACCGCGAAGAAGATGCGTCAACCTCCCCCCTTGCTCATCGACGAGGAGGAGGTCAAGGCGACCCTCCTTCGACCCTTCCCATGGTTCGCCGAGCGGTGGTACGCGCGCGCAGGTGGAAACAGTGAAACGATGGCGCTGGTCGACGCGTCAAAGAAGGAACTCGATTCCAGCTATTCGTTGGGTTACCAGCTCGTCTACGCATCCGTGGGGGAGCCCGCGACGCCAGAGGCGATCGCCGCCACGGAGCAGCGGCTCGGGGTGACTTTTGACGAAGCGCTCGAGGACCTCTACCTCCAAGCTGATGGCATCCTGCTCGGAGCTCGTTATTGGCTCCCAGAGGATAAAGCGTCCGGCAACCCGCTCGCGCCGCCTCGCGAGCCCATCGATCCTGGCGTCGACTCCAGGTTCTTTATGGACCCGAGCCCGGACAACAAGACCTTCTGGATGCTCGAAGGGAGCGATGTCTCCGAGTGGAGCTTTGGCGCGTTGTGCGTCCCGCCGCTCGCGCAGCTCGAGTCCTGGGAGTCCTACTACGGGATCAGCGCGCCGAGTAAGCTCCATGAAGAGCTCGTGATCTTTGACGCTTGCTACGGTTACAACCCTGCGTTTCTGCGCTTCGGGGCAGGGCGTTTAAAGGTGTATGGCGCCTCCGACCATGGCGCCGATCCTTACGACATCAAGATGGATGTCATAAAATACCTCTCCGAAGGAAGCACGGACGTGCGCGGCAACCGCCGCACCTGGTGGAGGGCGTAACCCCGCGTCTACAGCCTCTCCGGCTCGCTCTGGTGATCCACCAGCGCCTCGCCCAGAACCCCGGCAGGCAACTTTTTTGATACCCGCAAAAATCGCCCGCCGCCCGGCAGCAAAAAAGTTGCCTGCCGGGGTTCTGGCCACCGCAGGTTGCATCCTCGCAACCTCCAGGGACAAACCTCTCCATCGCTTCGTGCCATAAACGAGCGCTCAACCGCCAAAGACAACAAAGAGTTGGAAGAGGCCAGCGAGCAGGCCGAGCACGGCGCCAACCAGGATGAGCTTCCACTCATCTTCCTGGAAGATGGGGCGCAGCAACCCGACGAAGTCCTCGGGCGGGAGCACGCGCAAGCGCTCGCGCATGGTGGTCTCGAGGTTCATCGCCTCGTCGGCGTACTCGGTCAGCGCCAGGGCAGGGCCATCGGGGACCTCCATGACGATCTTTTTGATGAAGCGCTCGCGGATGATGCGGTGGCGCTCGGTGCCGACGATGAGGTTGAAGAAGACCTCGTTTGGACCGGCGAAGTTCTCGGTCGCCTCCTCGACGTGTTGCTCGATGATGTCGAGCAGACGCTGGGTCGTGGGGCCGTGGAAGATCTCGTTGATGATGTTCTGCGTGCTCACGATCTGCCCCGTGATCATGCGCGCGTAGGCTTCGCTGACCTCTTCCTGACGCTTCAGGAACATCCCTTGCCAGGTGAATCCGCCGATTTTCTTTGGCTGGAGTGGCTCGAAGATCATCTTGAGCGCGAGGAAGTTCGTGGCCCAGCCGACAAGAAATCCCGCCGTCGGCAAAAGCCAACTCCCCTTGTAGAAGTACCAGATGATCATCTGGACGAGCCCGAAGAGGAAGCCAAAGCCGATGCCCGAGCGCTCGATGAACTTGAACTCGTTCTTGCCGCACTCGAGGAAGATGTCGACGAGGAAGGACTTGTCGCGCATGAGCGCTTCGATGGACATGCGCTTGATGTCGAGGATGTCTTCGATCTCGTTACGGATGTCGATAAAGGACTGGAGGATGACCTCGTTGGAGTCCTCGATCGCCTTCTTGTAGATCTCTTGCTTGATCGATTCGGGGACAGTGGCCCAGACCTTGGGGCTTTGCTCGTTGACGACCTCGTTGATGAGTTCGATGAGGAGCTCGTCGACGGCGGGTTGGATCTCTTCGACGATGCGCTCGGCCTCGAGCCTGGAGATGATCTCCTCGACGCCGACGAGCTTGGTGGTCATCAGATCGACGGTCTTGCTCGCCATCTTGCGCGCTTTTGCTGGGATGATGCCTTGCCAGCCAAGGAACGGTGGGACGCCCACGAACTCGATGGGGTAGAACGTCATATAGATGGCGAGCACGTTGGTGCCCCAGCCCACGATGGCGCTCACGATGGGAATGCTCGCGTAGAGCAGTAACTCTGATGGTTCCACGGCCCCCGTCCTCCGACCTTGAATGAGGAAAACCAGTAGTTGGTACTACTGCCATAAGGGACGCGGTCTTGTGAAGGGTGGCGCGAGCGGAACTGGCGATTAACTTCTCCCTGAGGTGCGCCGCAGGAGCCACTGCTTCGCCTTGCAGGTTTCCGGCCTTGCAAGACGCAACGCGAAAGGGAGAACGTATGAATAAGAATGTCCTCAAGCTATTCGCAGTCGCCGCAGGCGCGGCGCTCACCGGGACGTATCTGCTGATCCGCAAGTACTCGCCGCTATCCGCTCCGACGTGCGCGGGGTGCGGCGAGCCGGGCGTGACGGTGCTTAAAAACAAGCGCGGTCACGAGCTGGGCGTTGCCTGCGATTCGTGTGGTTCCAGGCACGTGTGGGATCGCCAACGCAACGCCTACATGCCGATCTCGGAAGAGGAGTGGGAGCGGCTCGTCAACGCCGCGAACCTCGAAAATGATAGCGAAGGCGCGCGTTGACCTCGCGCGCTGCGTCCTCATCCACATAGGTGATGGTGCCATCGAGCAAGATCTCGACCTCGTCCTCGCCATCCAACACCGCCTCGCCCCAGACCATCATCCTCGAACTCAGGTGTGCATCCTCGCTGGTGCACTCCTGAGGCTCGAACTCCAGCTCTCCATCTGCATCGATCTTCCCACTGATCGCACAGCCCGCGTCGAGCGAGAGAGACAGCGCACCGGCCTTGTCGCCATCCTCGGGCGCGATCGCGAGGCTTTCAAAGAAGAGCTCGTGGCTGTTCGATCCTCGCGACGCGGGATCTTCCACGAAGAAGAGCATCGAGCTCATCCCTTCCCAGGTACCGACAAAATCCTCTGGTTGTGAGATGTGCGCGCACGCGCTCGCAGTGACGAGGGCGATGAGCGCCAGCGCGAGCAAGAGAAGATGGGGATTGTCTGTCGACTTCATTGAGACCTCCGAGGTTGCCGCGGCGCCGGGAGCGGCGTGCGTTCCTGTATGGAGGTTTTCGGGCAGGAGGCGGCGAGACTTGCGTTCTTTTCTTCAGTTCTTCGCGGAGATGGTAGGGAGGCCCGTGCGCAAGACCTGGGGGAGTGTGATCGTGAAGGTCGAGCCATGACCGAGTTTGGATGAGACCGTCACATCTCCTCCCATCAGCTTGCAGAGTTCACGCGTGATGGCCAGCCCGAGCCCGCTGCTCCCCATCGGGTTGCTGCTCGAGCCTTCGAGCTGTTGGAAGGCTTTGAAGATGCTCGCTTGCTTGCTCTCGGGGATGCCTGGGCCTGTGTCCGAGACGGCGAACGCGAGGAGGTTGTCATCCGGGCAAGCGATGCCGAGCTTGATCTTGCCATCGTGGGTGAACTTCGCGGCGTTGGAGATGAGGTTGATGAGGACTTGCTTTAGCTTTGTGGGGTCGTGCTTGATGTGCTCCGGGAGCGTCGTCTCGAGCTCGACCTCGAAGGTGTTGTTGTTTGGTTTGACCAGCGGTGCAGCGAGCGCTTCGATATCCGAGATCATGGCGCGCAGGTCGATCTTTGTGGGGTTGAACGTGACGCGACCTGCTTCGATGCGCGAGAGGTCGAGGATATCGTTGACGATTTGGAGGAGGTGGTGGCTCGAACCTTTCACGCGCCCCAGGATCTCATCGAGGTCATTGATTCCGACCTCATTGAGTTCCTCACCGAGCAGCTCGGTGTAACCGATGATGGCGTTCAAGGGGGTGCGCAGCTCGTGGCTCATGTTGGCCAAAAAGCGGCTCTTCGCGCCGTTTGCCTGGATGGCGACGTCGCGCGCCTCTTCGAGCTCGTGTTGATTTTCTTCCAGGGAAGCGGTGAGTTTTCGCAGCTCGCGGTTGGTGACAAAGAGCTCGCGCGTGCGCTCTTCGACCTGAGCCTCAGCCGCCTGGCGAGCGCGCTTCTCGCGCTCGACGCGACGCTCGAGCGCGCGGATCTCGTCCTCGAGGTCAGCGATCCTCGCTTTGGCGTCGTCTTGACTCAAGCGTGCCTCGTCATGACAAAGCGCACGACGCTCCCGCTCGGATCGAGTGGTTCACTCGAGACCGTGAGGGGTTCATTGTAGTGTTCGATACAACCATGAATGAGTCCATCGGCCAGATCACTCAGGCAGCGCGGGGAGCGATAAATCATCGTCATGCTGGAGTGATCCGGGGTGATTTCGCAGTCGAACTGAGGGAGGGCCGCGTCAGGGTAGAGCTTGCGGACCTCGATATGGATGTAGTCCTCGACGTTGGAGAGGAAGTCAAAGCAGTTGTCGATGTCCATGAAGAATTGCGGGAAGTTCTCGTGGAAGCGACCGAAGAGGTGATGCCCGAACGCGCGCACGAGCTTTGGCGCGGGGATCTGCGTCTCCTTGCTCAAGGCCGCGACGAGCGCGATCATCTCGCCGACATCATACGTGCCCACAGAGGTGTAGATGCCTCCTGAGGGGAGGTCGCTCTCGTCGACAATCTTGTTGGCGATACGCATCGAGAAGGTCTCTTCGACCATCTCGAGGAATTCCGTGAAAACGATCCCCTTCATCGCATGCTGCTCCGCTTAAGAGGGCTCTCTAATGTATAACGAACGTGTTGCCTTTTACTTTAGGGGGAAGTGGCATCCCGAGGCAAGTTGCACCTTCTCCTGTTCTGCGATCCTCCTTTCGTTATGGGGGGATCGTAGGCTTTGGGTATATGCGCGAGTTGTGGATATTTAAGGGACAAGAAAGCAGAAGCGCGAGCCCCCCCCCTGGTGGGCTCGCGCTTCATTGCTCCTCTTGGGGGAGGAGATGTCGATAAGTTTTCACAATCGGGGCGACTGGATTCGAACCAGCGACCCCTTGCACCCCATGCAAGTGCGCTACCAGGCTGCGCCACGCCCCGATGAAGCATGCCTCTGACGAACACTGTTCGTGACATGCAAACGTATAAGTGTGAGGGCGCGGGTTTTATTCCGTATGGGGGATTTTGGCCCACAAACAAAAAGAGCAATGAGGTTTGGACCTCATTGCTCTTTTGTAAGTCGGGGCGACTGGATTCGAACCAGCGACCCCTTGCACCCCATGCAAGTGCGCTACCAGGCTGCGCCACGCCCCGACTGTGCCGCCGCATCTCGTGCGACGGGAGGGTAGTGATACGGGTGTGCCGGGATGTTGTCAAGCGATTGTTGCCCCGATTTCCAAAAAAGTAGCCCGGGCAGTTTTCATCCTCGTGCGCGTGCGCGCGTGGCGTATGCGTGACGTATTGGGTGCTTCCCTCGATGAGGGACTTTTGAATGCGCTGATGTGCTCCAGTTTCGGGGCGATGCGTTGTTTTTGTGCCTCATGCGATAGAGGCACCTGACACGAGCGGTCTTGAAAAAAAGTGGGGCTTGAGGCAAGAAGAAGAGTGGGCTGATCGACGATACAGTTGTTCAGTTTGTCAGAAAACACGCGGGCTTCTTTTAAATGACGAACCGTGATGAGGCCAGATGGCCTCGTCTTCCCTTCTCCCGAAGGCAAAGAGCGATCTTTTGTGGGAGGTTGGAGCGCGTGCGTTTAGAATAAAAGAGACCATGACAAGGATGTTGCCGTCAGGACGGGGCCAAGTAGTGAGTGAGAGCGAGAACCAAGAGAGCCGCCGGGCCAAGGTCGTGGCCATCGCCAACCAGAAGGGGGGCGTGGGGAAGACCACGACAGCGATCAACCTGGCGAGCTGCGTGGCCGAAGCGGGCCAGCGCGTACTGCTCATCGATATGGACCCTCAGGGGAACTCGTCGAGCGGCGTGGGCTTCGAGCGCGAGCTGTGCGAGTTCTCGATCTACCACGCGCTCACCGGCGAGCGACCGCTGGATGATATCGTGTACGCGACCGACTGGGATAACTTGTTGTTGGTCCCATCGACGACGGATCTGGCGGGCGCAGAGATCGAGCTCGTCGATCAGGAGCGCCGCGAGTTTGTTTTGGACGAGGTCATCTCGAAGATGGAGCGCGAGTTCGACTTCGTGATCCTCGACTGTCCTCCTAGCCTCGGGTTGATCACGATCAACGCGCTCGTCGCCGCGGACACCGTCCTTGTCCCGATCCAGACCGAGTACTACGCGCTCGAGGGTCTGGGGCACCTGCTCCACACGATCAGCTTGATCCACGAGCACCTCAACCCCAAGCTCGCCATCGAGGGGATCTTGCTCACCATGTACGACGCGCGCACGAACCTGAGCTCTCAGGTCGCCGACGAGGTCGTCGAACACTTTGGCGATCTCGTCTTCGAGACGGTGATTCCTCGCAACGTCAAGTTGAGCGAGGCGCCATCCTTCGGGCAACCGATCGCGGCCTACGCCAGCAACTCCACGGGCTCGAAGTCCTACAGGGACTTCGCCAGCGAGTTCCTCGCGCGAAATGGCCTGGTGAGCGAGGCGGCGGCTTCCGCATAAAGGAGTCGTGCCTTGCACACCATCGCCGCTGCCCATACATTGAGGGGCCGCGCACGTCCGATGTCAGGATGAAATTACCTTGTGCGAAAGCCAACTTGCGCCGCAGGTGCTCGGTAAATGCTCTGGACAACATTCTGTTTGTTCCATCGACGTGGGCGCCGTTTCCCGGTATAGACCACACTCCGATCTGGATGACGCCAGATCTTTGACAAACGTATCGCTCCTATGACGAACTTTGGTGCCATGGCCAACTCTCAAAACTCACAACGGCGCAAGAAGGCGCTCGGGCGCGGGCTCGGGGCGCTTATCCCCAAACAGCCCCAGACCTCCGGGAGCGAGAAAGAGTACTTCGAGTGCGAACTCGATAAGATCATTCCCAACGCCGATCAGCCCCGCAAACACTTCGATCCCGACGCGCTCTCGGATCTCTCGACGAGCATCAAGGAGTCCGGGCTGATCCAGCCGCTCGTCGTGCGCAAGATGGACGGCGACGAGGAGCGCTACGAGCTCATCGCTGGCGAGCGCCGCTGGCGAGCATCGCGCATGGCTGGCTTGACCTCCGTGCCCGTGGTCGTCAAGGTCGTCGATGACGCCATCGCCTTCGCGCTCGCGCTCATCGAGAATATCCAGCGCCAGGAGCTCAACCCTGTCGAAGAGGCGCTCGCTTACCAACGCCTCATCGAGGAGTTCGAGTTCAAGCAAGCCGAGCTCGCCGAGCAGGTCGGTAAATCCCGATCCGCCATCTCGAACTCCATTCGCTTGCTCAACCTCCCGCAAGACATCCTCGACTTGCTCGCTGACGGTTCCCTGACCTCCGGGCACGCTCGCGCGCTCCTGACGCTCGACGAGACCGAGGCGATGTTGCTCGCTGGTGTCATCGTCGACGAGCAGCTCACCGTGCGCCAGACCGAGGATCGCGCCCGCAATATTAAGGATGGCTCCGAGACCGCCGCCGATGTTGTCGCGTCCTTCGCAGACACCGCAGAGCAAAACCTCGCGGATGCCGCGCTCGCGGATCTGGAAGAAGAGCTCGAGCAACCCGACGCGATCACTCCGGTAGAGGACGCGCTCCCCGAGGAGGAGGCGGTCAGCTTTACCGCAGCAGCGCTTCGCGAGGACAAGACCACCGAGACGATCACTGCTCGCTTGAGCAAGGCGTTCGAGACCACCGTCCAGTTGCGCGATCGTCACGGCAAGGGACACATCCAGATCCACTACGATGATTACGACGCGCTCCGTCGCATCATGGAACTGCTCGATCTCGACGATGGGCTCGACCTGTGATGTGAACGCACCCAGGCAAGAAAGGAAGAAGGCGCGAATTTGTGGACACAAATTCGCGCCGTCTTCCTTTCTTGCCCCCGTTCAGTTTTTATCCCTCGCTACCGAACTCCTCGCGCGAGCGCACCAGCTCCTCGATGCGCATCGCGATATCCTCGGGCATATCCACCGGCATCATCGCCAGCGAGGTGTCATTGTCTATCGAAGGCATCGGACACGAGCTCACGTTCTCGACCTTCTGCGTCGAGGCGTAGTAGCGATCATACGCCTTCTTGATCTTTGGCAGGTGGATGCGAAGCAGGCTCCGCGCGCGGCGCTCGGACTTGTCGCCATACCACTGGTACATGGAGCTCGCGAGGTGGACCTCGATCTCTTCGAGCGTCGCTTCGGAGTTCTTCCCGAGCGCCGAGTAAACCTTGCGCGCGACAGCGGGGCCTGAGTTATAGCCGATGTACATGAGGTAGATGTTGTCGCCAAAGTCCTGGCGAAGCGCTCCCACATATTTGCTGCCCGCGTTGATGGCCTTGGGAGCGTTCAGGCGACCATCAGTGATTTCGCAAGGGAACGCCTTGCTCTTGGTGTGTTTCTCGATAAGCGTCGGATCACCGCGCTCCATATCACGCTGCACCGTCCGATCGATCTTGCAGGGGCCGTTGCATCGGCAGGTGTAGACCTGCCCGGTGCCAAAGATATTCTTGAAGCGATCACTGCGCGCGGTGCCCGAGCAGAACTGCATCAACCCCATGCAACCCGTGTGGCTGACGGCAAACTGTCGCCCTCCCGATTCGGTCTTCATGAACGCCTTGATGAAGGCGTACTGCCTCGGATCTTTCCCGGCAGCCTCCCAGATGTAGGGGTCCCAGCGATCCATCATCGGCTCGGCGCCGCTCTCATCGGGCGGCGAGAGCGTCCCATAGCCCTCGCCGTAGTCGACATCGGGGTCTTTGGAGAAGACGCGATCGAGCTCCTGGTTGGGGACACCACCGATCGGCTTTGGTTTTTCGTAGAGGCGACGGTAGAAGCCGACCACCGAATCCGCGAACCCGAGCGTTGCCTGACCATCGGCGAGGTTTGCCGCGCGCTCGATCATCGTGTCCTTGTCGACGCGCATCGGCACGAGCGTCGGTTGGATCACGGCAGGGATAAGGAGCGCCGTGACCGTGAGCGTGAAGCAGACCCCGAAGGCCGTCTTGAAACCAGGGACCTTGGCGCCAAGCCAGAGGTAGCCTTGTTGAATGCGATCGAAGACTTTTTCAAGGCGCGTGAACACGAACCGCATCGGCCCATAGATCAGGTAGAGGATGCCGAGTTGGAGTCCGCCATAGAGGACCAACCTGATCCAGATCGGATCGACGCCAAGCTTTCGACCCGCCACGATCCACATCAACTCCAGCGTCTCGAACTCGAGGTGGGTCGCCAGCAGTGAAAACACCGCGTGCAATCCGAGCGAGACGACCGTGATGTAGAGCACCCAGAGCAAGAGGTAGGTCGCCAGGATGTCGTAAAACCCCTTGGTGACGTTGTATGCAAAACGTCCTGCTTTTCCCATCAGTCCTTATCCTCCCTCGCTCTTTCTCGTCCTCGCGTCGATGCCTTACTGGCATTCAACGATAAGAGAGAGCGAAAAGATCTAGAAAAAGTTCCGGCCACAACCAGAAACTTTTGCGGATTCGCGCGCTTTGCAGCACGGGCGGCAGCGCTCCAATGTGGGAGTGGGGTGGTTTGGAGCACTATCCTCGAGGATAGATGGTTGGAAATGTTTGTGAAATTAGAAAATCCGCGCGTTATCGTTCGGGCCGGACGAATGGTGCAATTCGTGTTGAGGGTTTTCGGATTTGAGCAGTGAGTTTTGCGTTGGGGAGCTTCGTTGCAGGTCGTGCAGAACGCATGACATGCCCCCCGTTCGTCGCTGCGCTCCTCTCTGCCCCCAAGCATAACTCACGGCCAAATCGAAAGCTCCCAACGTGGGCCGCGATCGCACGAGGGCCTCATAGAATCAGCTTCACAGTAAAGATAATAAAAGTTTATTTCTGTTGTGACAAAAATGACAAAATTCAAGAAACGATGAGCGGAGGTCATGCGCGCGGTGCATGAACGGGAGAGTCGAGGGGTGTTTAAAGTATGGAAGAAGGGGGGCTTGGAGGCAAAAATCAGTCGAGATTTTTTTCCGTCTCGCCAATGTAGCCGAACGTCGCCGTCAGCGGTTTCTTGCTCTCGAGCGCATAAGGGCCGCTGTGCTCCCTTGGCTTCTCGAGGACACGCTCGCCGACCTTTACGAGCTTTAGCCCATCGATGCTCTGGAGATGCACCGCGGTCGCGGCCGCGCCGGGGTCGAGCCTGACACGAAACGTGCGCGCCTTGTCTGTCGCGAGCTTTGGAAGGTCATATCGAACGAGCGCGGCCATCGACAGGCCACCATCCTCTTCCTCGCGAAACTTGATCTCTGGCGAGTGTGCCTTGGGGGCTTCGCCGACGACCTCGAACTGCAAACCAGCGAGCGCTGGCTTGAGCCAGACCTGGCCAGCGAGCGGCGCTTCGCTTTTATCGATCTTGCCGTTCTTGTTCAGATCGTAGCGCGCCTTGAGCAGATCGACCTGATCTCCGGCGGGGCGATAGTAGGTGAGCATGATCTCGACGCGATCGGGAGCGATCTGCGCGAGGATGCCTCGCTCCTGCGCCTTGTCGTGCGCTTGCCCTGTCGCCTGATGCAGTAACCCCGCAGAGAGAGCGCCGATCAAGGCGATCGTTATTTTCAAACCTCTGTATTTCATCGATCGCGCCCTGTCCTGTCAGTGGCTATGTCCCCACGCCTCGAAGATCACGCGCACATCCCGCATCTCTCCCTTGATCCTGCTCGTTATGGGCTTCGAGTGCTTGACGGGGAAGGGCACCTCGATGGCGTCCGTTCTCCTGCTCCCGAGCTTTCTGGCTGGTCCTGGCGCGACCAGCGCGCTCGCAGAACTTCCCTCCAGCTCGAGCACCGTGTCGATGCATTTTGCCTGGGGGGTGTTTGGTGGTGAGAAGGTTCCGTCGCCGTCTGCGATCACCCAGATCGGGTTGGTGAAGGCGAAGGGGGTGATGGGGAAGGTCAACTCGGGCTCCAGCCCTTCAGGCCCACCGCCAAATCCAAACGGACCTGCGAGGCTGCCGATCGCGGTGTCGAGGTCAAATGGAGGGATCTCGTTTGGCGCGAGCACGGGGAACATGCTCGCGTCCCCCTCGACCTCGAGCACGAACCAGGTATCACGCGCCACGTTGACCTCGATGGTATCCTTCCATGTGGTGTTCGAGAGCGTGACCTCGCCGCTGGCGACGACCTCGCCATTGCCGATCAGGCGGTAGCGCGTGACCTCTATCCAGGACGGCGCGCGAACCTCCATGGTGACAGAGACCTTGCCTGAAGAGGTGCTCAACTCGCCGCCGATCGGGGTGTTGTCGATGGTCAACAGGGCGAACGGGCCGTTGGTGACGATGACCTGGTGGTTCTTGACGCCGTCGACAAGCTCCTTGTCGGTCATGTTGAACGGGACGTCATGGCCGACGTAGATGTAGTTGCGAGGATAACCGGGGTCATCGAACTCGGCGCGGTGGCTGTCCGAGTTTCCAGTCGCCGTATAGCGCTTGTAGAGCTTCTCGTACTCGGCCAGGCGGCTCGCATCCGTGACGGCCTGGCGCTCGTACTCGCGCACACCAAACGGGCGGTCGTTGTTGAGCATGTTGTACCAATCATCGAGATGCCCGGGAAACGCGACGTCACCTCCATCGCATACGATGACAGCTTCCTCACCGAGCGCCTCGAGGTGTTTCTCGGCGTCGAGTTCGGCTTCCGTCTCTGCGACCGTGCACTCGTCGGCGTCGCCGCGTGCCTTGTCGCAACCACTCCCCATGGGATCTGCCACACAGTCCATCGCGAGCTTCTCGCGGGCTTTGACGCAATCATCGACGTCGAGGTCGCGCTCGGCCAACTTCTCGGTCGTGTAGTACTCGGTGTAGACCGGGAGCAGGATCTCCTTGCGCGCGCGGAAGTGGCGCAACAACTCGAAGCGCTTGCCGTTAAAGACCTCGATCGCGTCGAAGTTCCAGCTGTAGGTCGACTCGAAGGTGCCATCCTCCAACTCGGTGTAGAAGGCGGGGCCGTTCGCGGCGGCGACTGCGGCCGTCAAGCCCGCATCCTCGGCCTGGAAGGGGAGCACCACGTCGGTGTTGAGCGCGTTGACGTTGTGTTGGCTGAAGTACCCGAGGATCGAGTCGCGCGGGTGGTTTGCCTGGATGATCGAATCACTCGGCGAGAGCGGGCTTCTCTGGCGAAGCTCCTCGAAGATCAAGCCGGGAGGTTGGTCTTGCCACTGGAACGATCCTCGGTTTGCTGACTCCACGTCATACTCGATCGGGAAGGCGTTGAAGTGGCCTGCCTCGAAGGTTGTTAGCTCGAGTCCAATGACCGAGTTCATCCATGGGGTGAGCTCGTTGGCGATCACATAGGGTTTGAAGTCCGAGACGTAGTTGTGATCGGTGGCGACCGCGATCTCGAGTCCTTCGCCCGCCAGTGAGATCAGGCGCGAGTTGTAGTCGAGCCCGGAGTCGATCGATCCTCTCGCGTGGAGGTGGAGATCGGCGGAGAGGTAATCGGTCGTGTCCACCGAGCGCACGAGACGCCCCGCCACGCGCACCGTCTCGCCAGGGGCGATCTGGACGCGCTGTACGACCACTTCGTATTCGGGGCCGCGGCTGATGTAGACGTCATAGAAGCGCTCCTCCTCGACCTCGCGATCCAGGAAGTTCGGGCGCACTTCGAATGTCGCCGTGCCGCTCGCGTCCACATACACCACATCCTCGATATAGCGACGCGTCGCAGGATCTGCCGGGTCATCAGGGATCATGTCGGTGATGCGCCAGTGCTCGCCGCTGGCGAGGTCGAACAGGAAGCCGCGCGGGCCCTTGGGGGACTCCTGATATGGGTGCGTGCCGACGACGGTGACCTTTGCAGGGAGTGGTTGTCCCCCTTCATCGAGGATCTTGACCGAGATGCGCCCTGGAGGGTTTACGACCGGCTCGATCATGATGTTCTGGTCTTGTTTGACCTCGAAGCGCACGTAATCACTCAGCACGCTACCGCCGCTACGCGTGCGGTAGCAGTAGATGCCTGGTGGGAGGTCGAGCGTGAAGTAGCCCGCCTCTTGCGAGAACACCTGGCTGTGAATGTAGGGCTTGCCTTGCTCGTCCTCGGTGCATTGTTGGTTTGTGGCGGTGACATCGGCGCGCGCTTTGTAGAGGAGGACGGTCTCTCCGGCTCCAGCGGGTTGACCGCTCGCTCCGTCGAGGACGCGACCCAGGACCTCCTGGGTTTTCGTCCCTCGGATTTTGTAGATTTCATCCCAGATGCTCGAGACATCGCCGTCACCGATCACCAGATAACTCGTGAAGACGAACTCGGAGGGCGTGCCGCCAGCGCGTTGCTCGCGGCAACTGTCAAACGAGTTGAGGCAGCTCTCGAGCTTGCCCTGGCAGTCCTCTCCCTCGCACGCTGCACCCGAGTAGAGCGCATCGCAGGTCGTCTGCGCGTCCCCATCGCCCTCGCAGAAGGAGGGAGAGAGCGCGCCCGGAAGTTGGTGCGTGAAGACGCCACCAAAGCCGCTCGCGTAGAACAGGAACAGCATGTCGTCGACCTCGGCGGTCCCTCCATAAAAAGGTTCCCCCGAGGCGTTCATCTGCTGATCCTTGGCGTAGACGAAGTGCTCGCGCGCGGCGCGCTCTTCGATCGTTTCGCCCTCTGCCGAGATGTCGATGGCGTACCCGTAGGAGATGCCATCCTTGCTCGAGCTGGCGACGATCGGCGTGCGGTGGCCGGGCAGCGCGGGCAGATCGATCGGGTTGGCGTAGACATCCTGCAAACCAAACTGCAGGTCGTAGCCGATGCCTGGGAGGAAAGGGGAGTTGAGCTTGCCAAACCCGAGCACCTGTCCTGCGGGGACGGTGAAGTCGCCCAGGTCGATCCCGAGCGCGGTGCTCAAAAGGCTGACAATCGACTTGTTGGGGAACTCGAGCTTTTTGAAGCTGATATTTTTGATGACGCTCTCGACGCGCACGTGGCGCGCATCGGGCTCGAGCGTGTAGCGCACCGCCAGCTCGACCTGTGGTTCCTGGTCAAGCCTCGGTGGTTTGCTCTGGAGCGCGCGCTGGATGTTTGGCTGTGCGTTGTACGAGTTGACCATCACCTGGTTGAACAGGCGCAACATGGTCACGAACTCGCCACCTCGCCCGCGGACCTCGATGACGGCGGCCTTGCCATCCTTGCCATCGTTGAGGATCTCGATCTCTTCCGGGTCGATGACTTCGAGGAAGAAGGCGGGGAACATCTCGCCAAAGGAGTCGCGACCGTTGCCTGAGAGCAGGTCTCCCTCCTGGCCGAGGCGCACGAGGTCCGCGTCGATCAGAGATCCTCCAAAGATCCCTGAGCCGCGGTTGTAGTTGAGATCCTGGACGATGACGCGCACGTGATCGTTCTCGATCAGGTAGTCGCCGATCTCCCCGCGCGCCGATGGCCCACCGATGAGCTGCGCGGTCGACGTGATGCGCTGTGCGCGCGAGTAGGTCACGCGTTCGGACTCGCTACAGCTTGGCGCGAGCATCGCCGCGATGGCGATGGCGGCGCCCAGGGCGCCGAGGCTCGCCAGGAGGTTGCGTTTCTTGGGGCTCTTCATCGTGAACACTCCGAGGCGCCATGCTTTGTGGCGCCGTGGCTTGTTGTAGCAGGTTGCCGCGTTGCGAAAGAGAGGGGCGTCGAGGTCACCAGCTAAGCTGGAGGAGTCCCTGGAGCTGGTTGTTCGAGATCTGTGCGCCTTCCTGCTCCTGCGCGATGGTGTAGTTTACCATCACCGTGAGGGGATAAGTAGGCGCCAGGTAACTCAAGCCGATGGTGTGGTAGGTCAGCGCGTCTTGCTCGCGCAGGCGCTCTCCGGCGGGGTCGAGTTGGTTGTACTCGACGGTCGGATCGTAGAGCGCGATGCGGTAGGCGGGCTGGAGGTGCACGACAGGGATCTCGTAGCCGATTTGTGCCGTGATGGCGCGCGCGGTGACAAAGGTCGTGTTCTCATCGGGTGCCGTGGCCGCGTCATCCTGGAACTGGCTCTCGGTGCGCTGTTGCATGAGCGCGGCGAGCATCTTGACGCCAGCGATGTTGACGGCGAGATCGGCGGTGTAGGCGAGGATGGTCTCCTGGATCGGCTCGGGCTGGATGAGCAGGGTGCGGTTGTTAAAGTAACCGCCGCCGCCGACCGAGACATAGTCGCCAAAGTGGAACGATGCGCGCGCGTGGTAGGCGAGCTGGTCGTTGTCATTGAAGGTCAGCTGAGAAGGAGAGCCGTTGGTGATGGAGACAGCGTAGGAGACGCCAGGGCCTTCACGCTCGCCATCTTCAGCGCCGAAGAAGACCTGCCCTGTGACTTGAGCGCCGACCTCGCGGTCGAGCGCGAGGCCATTGACGGGGAAGCCCGCGAAGGTCGAGACCCCCTGGCTGCCGACGCTGCGGTCGATGAAGAGGAGCTCTGCGGTGGACTGGAGCTCTTCGAGGTTAAATGGCGGCTTGAACTGCCCGACCTGGAAGTTAAAGAAGGACGCGGGCTGGTAGGAGATGAAGGCATCTCGCGCGCGCACGATCTGATCTCTGTAAGGAGAGGTCGCATCGGAGCGATTGATGGTCGACGCGGCGTCGAACTGAAAGCGCCACCCGAGCCCGTTTGGCATGCGACCGGCGAAGTAGGGGCGTGCGTTTGCCAGCACGAAGCCATCGTTTCTGCCGAGCAGTGTGATCGCGGGATCATCCTGGATGGCGCGGTATTGCGTGCGGAGGTAGCCGCCAAAGGCGAGCTGCCAGCGCCGCGCGGGGTCCTTGTGGTCCCACTGATCTGCGATGATGATGCCACCGGGCAGGCGCCTGTAGGGGCCGCCGACATCGAGCGCCTCGCGCTCTTCTTCCTCCTCTTCCTGCGCTGCTGCGTCGGTTGTCGCATCCGCTGGCGCGGTGGTTTCCTGGGGCGCTGCGGAGGTGTTCTTGACCTCGGTCGACGCCTTGACGGTTGTAGCAGGGGGCGACTTTTTCGCAGGCCCTGGATCATTCAGGGGCGCGGCGTCATCCTCATCATCGCCATCACTGTCATCATCTTCATCGCCATCCTCGGACAGATCCTCATCCGAGTCTTCGTCTTCGAGGTCTTGCGCAGGTGTGGCGGGGGCTGGTTTGTCGGAGGGCATCGAGCCATCTCCCGCCTGTTGTGCGTGCGCGGTGCCGGGGGATGCCGCGTGCGTGAGCGCGAGGAGAGCGAGCGCGCAGAGCGCGATGGAGCAGCGTCCGGAGAGCAGAGGCATGATCGTGACCCTGGTTTTGGAATATTCTTGGGGTTGGTGCGGTTGCCAAAAGTTGTCGTGATGACGCGTGCTTGTCATACATGAAGAGGGTGCGCACGTCCATGCGATAAGGTGATTTGCAGGGGATGGCGACTTTCTGCTTGACGAAGGAAGCGCGATGAATAAACTCACCCATCCCCGACGAGGTGAGGGCTTCTTTAGGAAGCCCTTGACGAAGCGACTTCGGAGGAGTGGCCGAGCGGTTGAAGGCACTGGTCTTGAAAACCAGCAAACGTTCACGCGTTTCGTGGGTTCGAATCCCACCTCCTCCGCTTTGGACGCGATTCACAGGTTGACGGCAACGAAAACCTGGATTAGAAGAGTCCTTCGATAAACACCTCGAATCTTTTTTGGTGGCAACGCCAGAACAAGAGGGGCAAGGTGACATAGCGTGTACCTACGGAGGAGTGGCCGAGCGGCTGAAGGCGCTCCCCTGCTAAGGGAGTATAGGGTTCTAAGCCCTATCGAGGGTTCGAATCCCTCCTCCTCCGCTCGCACGAAGGGAGCTTTCCCGGTAAAGAGGTTGACAGCAGTGTCAACCTCTCTTATCTAAGTCCCCCCTCACGCTCCACGGAGTATGAGGTTCTTTGAAAATTGGAAAGGAAGTCTCGAGTCACAAACGAGACAACCATCACCAAGCTGCGCGACCCTTGCAGGCTTGCCACGAAAACATCATCTCTTATGAGTCGATACCTTCATGGTCAGCCCTTCAAGGAGGGGTGGCCGAGTGGTCGAAGGCGCCTGATTCGAAATCAGGTGTACCGTTTTCGCGGTACCGTGGGTTCGAATCCCACCCCCTCCGCTGTTCGCAGATTGGGCTTGATGGCAAGCTGATGATGCTTGCTCATGTCGCCCTCGCGGAGAGGTGGCCGAGCGGTTGAAGGCGCACGCTTGGAAAGCGTGTATACGGTTCACGCCGTATCGAGGGTTCGAATCCCTCTCTCTCCGCCTCGTGTGGTCGAGGTTGTTGTCAGATTATGTGGCTCGAATATGCGAAACGTTGCCGGCGGTGGTACGACCACACGCTCGGTACTCCGTCAGGCCCGGAAGGGAGCAGCGGGCTGGGCGTTGTGGTGTGTACCACCCCCGGAAGCGTCTCGCGTATTTAGTCAAGAGAAGCAGTAACTCTATCATCGTTGCTGTAGACGTTCTCAGCGCCGGTGCGACCACGTGTCCCGGCACCCCGTCAGGCCTGGAAGGGAGCAGCGGACTGGGCATCGTGGTGTGCACCGGCGCTGAGAGCGTCTCGACTTCGAAAAAAAAGTGAAAACTTCCCTTGACGCCATCTGGCAATAAGACTACACCTTTCCTCCCTCGACGGAGTAACCCTCCGAACAGGGCGCCGACGGTCACTGATTCTCATCCCCTTAAAAGGATCGGGAAACCTCGACCAGAAGCAAGCACTCGTAGCTCAACGGATAGAGCAACGGTCTACGGAACCGTAGGTTGGAGGTTCGAATCCTCCCGAGTGCGCTTAGACGAAAAGGCCGTGTTGGAAATATCCAACACGGCCTTTTCCGTTTCTTGTCCCTTTTCTATCCTCTCCTTGATGTTCTCACGCTGCGCTTGAAATTCCCCCGAGAGCTCCTCGATGAAAAAAGACAAAGAGTTCATGCGCGAAGCGATGAAAGAGGCCGAGCGCGCCGGTCAACTCGGTGATGTCCCCATCGGCGCGGTCGTCGTCCACCGCGGCAAGATCATCGCCCGTGGCTTTAATCGCAGAGAAGCCTGGCAAGATCCCTGCGCTCACGCCGAACTCATCGCCCTGCGCCGCGCCGCCGAGGCGCTCGGCTCCTGGCGCCTCGAGGGATGCACCCTCTTTGTCACGCTCGAGCCATGCCCGATGTGCGCTGGCACCATCGTCAACAGCCGCGTCGAACGTGTCGTCTTCGGCGCGCTCGACGCCAAGGCTGGCGCCGTGCGCTCTCTCTACGCCATCCTCGAAGACCCCAGGCTCAATCACCGCGTCAAGGTCGACACCTGCCTCGGCGAGGAGTGCTCCGAGGCGCTCACAGCCTTCTTCAAGTCACTGCGCGAGCAGAAGTGAGTTCTTTCCTTTCTGGGGTGAACCACCGACGGTGGCCCGCAACCGAGGGGGCTGAAAAACTTTGATCGCAGGGTGATTTTTCGCCCCTGCGATCAAAGTTTTTCAG
>JAYZVO010000002.1:0-34449 GCA_036155555.1 Myxococcota bacterium | reverse complement strand
CGCATCTTGCGAAGCGCCCTCTCCTGAGTGAACATGCCAACCCGAACAACGCTTGTTTCTCGAGAGGTTTTCGACGTGTTGGTGTGTATTGGAATGCTTGGCCCCACGCTTGATTCGGGGCTCGATGGAAAGCGCTGGAACAAATGGCGCCCGACGGTCTCGCTCTTTCAGCACGAAGATCTCCTCATCGATCGCTTCGATCTCCTGTATCAAGCACGCTACTCGCGCCTGGCCGAGATCGTCTTCGAAGACATCAACCGCGTCTCCCCGCACACCGAGTGTCACTCCCACCTGGTGGAGTTCGATGACCCGTGGGATTTCGAGCAGGTTTACTCCTCGCTCCATGGTTT
Organism: Myxococcota bacterium; assembly: GCA_036155555.1. Classification (GTDB taxonomy): domain Bacteria; phylum Myxococcota_A; class Bradymonadia; order Bradymonadales; family Bradymonadaceae; genus JAYZVO01. The sequence goes on along the minus strand of JAYZVO010000002.1, from coordinate 34,099 downwards.
CGCACGCGGTTACACGTTCGATGAGGACGTCGATTACCTGATGCACATCACCACCGGGACGCACGTCGCGCAGATTTGCTCCTTCCTCCTCACCGAATCCCGACATATCCCCGGCAAGCTCGTCCAGACCTCGCCGCCCACACGCACCAACCCCCGAGAACCCGGTTCTTACCGTCTGATCGATCTCGATCTTTCGAAGTATGACCAGATCTTCGAGCGCTTTCGGCAGGAGCAGCGGGACAACATCAGCTTCCTCAAGGCTGGCATCGAGACGAGGAACGAGGACTTTAACGCGCTGATCGCGAGGATCGAGCGCGTGGCGGGCGTCTCGCGTGATCCGATCCTGTTGATGGGACCGACAGGCGCAGGGAAGACGCAGCTCGCCAGACGCATCTACGAGCTCAAGCGCACGAGACGTCAGGTCGAGGGGCGCTTTGTCGAGGTCAACTGCGCCACATTGCGCGGTGATGCGGCGATGAGCACGTTGTTCGGTCACGTCAAGGGCGCCTATACGGGGGCAGTCTCGGATCGTCCCGGACTGCTGCGCGCTGCCGATGGTGGCGTGATGTTTCTGGACGAGATCGGGGAGCTCGGTCTGGACGAGCAAGCGATGTTGCTGCGTGCGCTCGAGTCCAAGCGCTTTATGCCTGTGGGCGCGGACTCGGAGGTGACGAGTGATTTTCAGCTGATCGCGGGAACCAACCGCGCGCTGCGCGAGCGCGTGGCGAAGGGGGAGTTCCGCGAGGATTTGCTCGCGCGCATCAACCTCTGGTCATTCTCCCTGCCAGGGTTGCGCGACCGCATCGAGGATCTCGAGCCAAACCTGGACTTCGAGCTCGATCGTTTCACCGAGCGCGTCGGAGAGCGCGTGTCGATGAATCGCGAGGCGCGCAAGCAATATCTGGACTTTGCCATGGGCGTGGAGGCGAGCTGGAGGGCGAACTTCAGGGATCTCAACGCATCGGTGACGCGGATGTCGACGCTGGCGAGCGGCGGCAGGATCAACAACGAGATCGTCGACGAGGAGATCGATCGTCTGCGTAGTGATTGGCGTCGTGTCGAGGAGCAAGGAGCGGGGGAGAAGTTGCTCGAGGAGCTGCTCGGCGAGGAAGGGGTCGAGGCGCTCGATCTCTTTGACCGCGCGCAGTTGGCGGAGGTGGTGCGTGTCTGCGCAGAGAGCAAGTCGCTCTCTGCGGCAGGGCGCGCGTTGTTCGCCGTGTCGAGGTTGGAGAAGAAGAGCAGCAATGACGCGGACAGGTTGCGCAAGTACCTGGCTCGATTCGAGCTCACGTTCCAACAGATCCAGGAAGGATGAGCCAGGCATCTGAGCAGCCTGCGGGGTGGAAGGTGAGCCTCGCGCTCACCGCCGCGATCGTGTCGATCTCGTTCGCCGCGATCTTTTTCAAGAAGGCGCAGCCAACGCATCCTCTGATCATGTCGCTTGTCCGGTTGGCGATCGCCAGCGCGTTGTTGTCACCGCTGGTGATTCGAGCGCGACTGAGCGGGCGGTTGAGCAATCGTCATCTCTTGTGGGCGATGCTCGGAGGTTTGCTCTACGCGGTGCATTTCGGGTCGTGGGTGTGGTCGCTGACGCTGACGAGCGTGGCGGCATCGGTGACGCTCGTGACGGCGACCCCCTTGTTGTTGGCGATGATCGGGCTGTTCACAGGAAAGGATCGTCCGACGAGGCGGATCTGGTTATCGCTCGGAGTGGCGAGCGCGGGGATCTTTTGCATCGGGTGGAATGACCTCACCGCTGGGGGCGGGAGCAGCGCGCTCGTGGGTGATGCGTTGGCGTTGCTCGGGGCGTTGGCGATGGCGTTTTACTTTTTGATGGTGAGGCAGTTCGGGAAGGACCTCGATGTCTGGGGGTTTCTCGGGGCGGTCTGTTTCTTCGCGACCTCGATCTTGTTGGTCGTGTCGCTTGTCGCGGGTGTGCCGCTCGATGTGGCGAGCACAGAGTCGTTGCTGTATCTTGGCTTGTCGGCTCTCATTCCTCAGTTAATCGGGCATACTTCACTCACGTGGTCCTTGCGCCATGTGACTCCGACGACTGCGGGGATCGCCACGCTGGGCGAGCCAGTGGGAGCGTCACTGTTGGGAATCTTATGGTTGGGTGAGTGGTTCTCGGGACTCGCGGCGCTCGGGTGCGCCCTCACATTGATCGCGGTCGGTATCGCGATCACCAACAGGCGAAAGCGCTCGGTCGAATCGACAGGGGCAGGACCATGATGCATGTATTTCGGCCATTGACCTCGGAAGTGGTTGGCGCGCGGCGCGACAAGGTGCTCTGGTTGCGCGGTGGTGGCGAACCTCTGCGTCTGCGGGATGACCGCTTTCATATGCCTGCGGTCGTGGTTTTTAGCCGATGGGATGGCGATCACACCTTCCCCTTTGTCTCTCGGATTGTCGGCGTGACGACCTCTTTCGAGTTCGAGGTCGAGCGCGAGATGGCCAGGAAGGTCAAGAACCTGGAGTTCGGCGTGCTTCGTCAGCGAAGCTACGAGGGGCTCGGAGAGGGCGACTACCTCGCCACGAGCATGATCCTCCCCAGGCAGGGTGGGGACGCGAGCGAACAACTCGTCTACATCAACTACAAGCATTCGCGGGGCTTCACGTTGTTGACGCCCTTGCAGATGGCGGCGAGGTGGCGCGGCATGGTCGGCGCCGACTTCGGAGATGTTCGAAGCTTGGTGGCGCAGCAGGATTGGGAGCGCGCCGAGCGCGCGGCGCAATGGATCGAGAGCCCCAGAGAGCGGGAGGCTGCCGCGCATTACGTGCAGAGTTGCCGCGCGCGTCAGGCGATCTATCAGGAGGGCACGTGAGCGACGTCTGGACACCCATGATTCAACACCGCGAACCGCTCCCGATGTGCAACATCCTCGAGCTGCTCGATGGCACGCGTCTGGAGAGCGGCACCGTGCGGGAGGTTCGCGCGTTCGCGCGAGGCGCCGGGTCGTGCTGGGTCGCTCGCTTCGATGGCCTGGACGCTGCGTTGATGCCTCAGCGCACATTTATGAAGGAGCGCGGGACCTCGCATCGCGAGGTCGATGGGATCTGGCTGCGCGAGGATCTGTTTTCCTGTGAGGAGGATGGGTTCTACGAGGCGCGCAGTTGGATGCGCGCCGATGGCACACACAGAGCAGGCTATCGCTCGGTGTACTTCTCACTGACGCGCGAGCATGGGTTCGTGATGTTGGATGCGGAGCAGTTCCAGGAGGCGACCATTGCTTCGTGCGGCGTTGATTTTGGCGATGTGCGGAGTTTGGTGGCATCTGAAGAGAGCGAGCTCGCGTTGCGCGCGGCAAACTGGATTCCCAACAGGGAGATGCGGGACGCTGCGAGAGATTATGTCGCGAGCGCTCGCGCTCAGCGCGAGCGCCAACTGCCCGCGTTGATCGGGACGGAGGCCACGCTGTCCGCCGCGAGTGAGGTGCGTGCGCGCGCTCGACGCGCGCTCGACGCGCACCTGGCAGGGATCGCCAGCCACACCGAGGAGGTCCCCACTGAGATCTTCGAGCAAGCGCGCGGGTGGTTGCTCGAGAAGACGCTGGCGAGCTTCTGGTTGGAGCATCGCGAGCAGCTCGCGCATGGTTCCTGGATCTGGGAGCGGTTTTTGAGCGAAATCACCGAGTGATTTCGCTCATGGCACGGGTTGTTGCAGCACTTCGTCGATGAAGGCGCGCACGCCAGCGATGTTGATAAAGAGGTGAGGGGGTTCTCCTTCTGTCTGCTGACAGCGCAGGCCATGCACGATACCGACCAGCGTATCGCCCTGGAACGCAGGGCCGCCAGCGTCACCGGGGCTGATCAGCATCTCTTTCGCGGAGAAGGTCGAGAGCGCAGGCCACTCCTCGCAGTTGGCGTTCTCACTGCCCACGCGCGCGACGGTGCCATCGCGGAGCGCGTCGCGCTTGAGCGTCGAGAAATCCGTCGTATAGAAGGTGTCACCAGGAGATGGCGAGGTGTCCGCGAGCTTGGCGTGAGGACCCGGTTCGGGGAGCTCGAGCTCGAGAATGGCCAGATCCACGCCGCGCGGGTGATCGGTCACCGAGATGATGCGACCGCAACTGAGCGAGAGCGTGTCGACAGAAAGCTCCGTGCGCGGCGCGCGCGAGTAGCAGAAGGTCTCGTCTGCCTTCAGGCTGGCCGAGGTCAGGATATGCCTCGGGCCGATCAGGACGCCACCGCCAGTGATAAAGCCACCAGTGGGGATCATCTGGACAAGCTGCACGGCAGCTTCCCAGGGGAAGGGCATGCCGCTCGCTTCGATCTTGCGCACGGGCGCCAGCGTGAGGGTGTGGTCTGTGACCGCCCAACCTCGGTAGGCGTCGTCGTGAAACTTTGCCAGGATTTCGATCTCGGTCAGTGCTTCGAGGTCAACGCCAAGCTTTGTCGGGCAACCTTGCTCGCCCCAGGTGTGGAGCGCCACGAGATCTGTGACGCGACCGAGCACACCTCGCGGCAGATCCTCCGGTTCATAGGGGCGCGAGAGCTCGAGGATATCCGCGCGCAGGAGCAGTCCCCTTGCCTCGCCGCCATCATGGACGAGGAGCCAGTGCGTGTTGGCCGCGAGCACCTCGAAGGTCTCTCCGATGGTGATGGGGTCGCTGGTGGCGCGCAAGCATCCATCAGGTCCAGGGCGATGCAACGCGGTCATCTTCTCGACGCGCACCGTCCATGCGTCCTCCGGATAAGGATCGCCCGAGTCGAACTCGGCGACGTCGAGATCGGCCTCGGCGCTCATATCGCCGCCAGCGATGGGCATCCCCATATCGCTGCTCGTGTTGTTCGAGGAGGTCGAGTTGTTGACCTGCCCCATATCCTCTTGCTCACCAGAAGACATATCCTGGGAGGTCGGTGGGGTGGTCGAGTTGTTTCCTGGGACACTGTTCGGGTCCTCGGGGTCGCCACAGGCGATGAGCGCGAGGAAGAAGAGCGCGGAAACAGGCCAGAGGTTGTAAATGGGGAGCTTCATGCTGTCATTGCATTCGAGCACGGGTTGACTACAATCTCGCGAGTTCGTGGTCTGGCGAGTTTGTAGGAGCCGACCGCGTAAAGAAGAGGTCGCTCGACTCGTTCATAGTTTAACGCGTTGGGAGGTTGGACTTCAAATCATGCGCCCATCTGCTGATTGCAGGCTCTCGGGCAGCACTTTCAGAGGTTTAATTTGGGACGCCCAATCATCCTCACCTATCCGGGGAACGAAAGACTCGCCAACAGGCTCGTCGAAGCAGGTGGAGAACGCGTCGAGGTTCGCCTCCGCTCGTTTCCCGACGGGGAGTCTTATGTCCAGATCATGGGCGATGTCCAGAGGCGTCGTGTGACGATCGTCTGTTCGATGGCTCAACCGGACGCGATTTTTTTGAAGTTGGCGATGCTCGCGAGCGCGGCGAGGGATCTTGGCGCCGAGCACCTGACGCTGGTCGCGCCTTACCTCTCTTATATGCGCCAGGACGAGCGCTTTCACGAAGGGGAGGGGGTCACCTCCGTTTACTTCGCGCGGTTGCTCTCCGGGTTGTTCGACGCGCTCATCACGGTGGACCCGCACCTGCATCGCTGGTCGGACCTCGGGCAGATCTATGACATCGACACGCATCATGTGAGCGCGGCGCCCGCGCTGGCGCGCTGGGTTCAGAGCAACATCGAGGAGCCGATGATCATCGGCCCCGACTCCGAGAGCGAGCAGTGGGTCGATGCGCTCGCGGACGCGCTGGATGCGCCGCGCGCCATCTTCGAGAAGGTGCGCCACGGAGATCGTGACGTGGAGGTGCAGGTCGAGGACATCACCGAGCATATCGATCGCCAGATCGTGATCCTCGATGACATCATCTCGACGGGGCAGACGCTCGCGCGCACGGTCAACCCATTGCTCGAGATGGGATTCGCGCCGCCCATTTGCCTGGGCATCCACGCGGTGTTCTCCGATGACGTCGAGCTCGTGTTGGAGCGCGTGGGCGCGTCGGCGTTGATCACCACCAACACCATCTCTCACTCGAGCAATGCCATCGACGTCGACAACGAGATCGTCGAGGCATGGCAGGAAGCCATCAGCGAGTGAGCTATTTCAAGCGGTTTGGTGTTGATATCGCGCATGAAAGTCACCGGAACGTCGCGGAACAAGTAGGAAAGTGATGCAGATTTCGAAGCTGGGACTAAAGAACTTTCGTTGCTTCGAGGACTTCGAACTGGAACTTCACTCGAACTGTACAGTGCTTGTCGGAATCAATGGATCTGGAAAAACCAGTATACTCGACGGGCTTTGCGTCGCTTTGGGGTCCTGGTTTTTGGGGTTTCCTGATCTTTCTCCCAGATCGATTTACCCGGATGAGGTGAGACAAGTGCGTGTCGAGCACGAGCCCTATGATTTGGATTTGGAGCCCAAGTACCCGACACGTGTCGAGGTGAGCGGGTGTGCTTTCGGGCACGATCTTCACTGGGCTCGAGAGTTGAGATCAGCGACAGGCAAGACGACGTATGGAGAGGCCGCTCAAGTCCGAGATTTGGCGACCGAGCACTACGAGAAACTCTCTGACACCGATACGCCGCTGGATCTCCCTGTGATCGCGTATTATGGAACCAGTCGGCTCTGGGTTCAGAAACAAAATAGCGCGCTCAAGGAGCAAGGGCTCACCTCGAGAATTTCTGGGTACCAAGATTGCCTGGAGCCAGCCTCCAACCACAAGCTCTTCGCGTCTTGGTTGCGTCGCCGTACACTGCTCCGGCTCGAAGAGGCTGCAAAACAGCCTGATGCGCTTTCAAGAATCTCCTTTCTCCAAAGCCAACCAGATGATGCGCTCGATGCTATAAAGTCTGCCGCTGCCGGGTGCTTGGATGAAGTCGAGTCGTTGGACTACAGCATCAAGCAAGAAGACATCGTGATCACTTTTGCTCGTTCTGCTCGGGGAGTAGAAAGCGGTGCTCAGGTTCCCTTTTCAAGGCTCTCGGATGGCTACCGTAACCTTATCGCGATGGCCGCCGACATTGCTTGGCGGGCCGTCAGGTTGAACCCACACAAGACCGCCGAGATGCCTGGAGAGGCGGTCGGTGTTGTTCTCATCGATGAGATCGCGTTGCATCTGCACCCGCGCTGGCAACGGGATGTGTTGCCAGCGCTCATGCGTGTTTTTCCAAAGATCCAGTTCATTGTCACGACACACTCACCGCAAGTGTTGTCGAACATCGAGGCTGCGTGTGTGCGCTTCTTACGCATCGACGAAGATGGTGTGGAGTCAAGCCAACCTCGTATTTCACAAGGGCTGGATACCAATACTATCCTCCGCGATCTCATGGGTGTTCCCGAGCGCCCTGTGGAGTACATGCTGAGATTACAGACGCTCGAGCAGCATATCGAAAATCAACAATTCGAAGAGGCCGATGCGTTGTTGCGAACGTTAAAGGGCGAACTCGGCCATGATGATCCTGTGTTGTCGGGGTTGGAGTGGGAACTCGAGAACGAGAAGAGTTATGCGCACGATCACTAAGGAGGCCGAGCCGCCATGCCTTGCTCAAGCAAGGCGCGATGCGGGGGCGCCGATCTCGAGTAAGGATTGGGATGACTGCATGCCTGTAGGTGGGAAGCAGGAGATCCGTGAGGCGCTCTTGGCAGAGCAATTTGGTTTGTGCGTTTACTGTGGCAACCGCATCAAACCATTCCCTCCAACGTCTTCCAATCCAGGCGGGATGACGGTCGAGCACTGGGTAGCCAGAGAGGAAGACACCAGCAAAACGTTCGAGTGGAGTAATCTTTTCGGTGTTTGCAGTGGTGGTGTTTTTGATGCAGGGGGCCCACTGCACTGCGACAAGAAAAGACTCTCCGAAGAACTTCAGGTTCATCCATGCACCGTGGGATTGGAGCAACGTTTCAAGTACTCCAAATCAACGGGGGAGGTGACGCCAGCGCGCGACTCCGATGTTCCGATTCAATCCGACATCGAGACATTGGGGCTGAATACGCCCAGGCTAATGGCTGGACGAAAAGAGGTGATCCTGAAGGTCCAACGCGCGTTGCGAAGGGATGATTCGACGGGCAATTGCCGACGGTTGTGGCAGAATCATTCTCCGTCTCCGGGAGCTTCCTTGCCTTCCTATTCCTTCGTCGTGCGGCAATACTTGCGACCCAAGATGAAGCAACGAAATATCCCGGTCAGCGAGTGATGTTTTCCTGGAGCTCCAGGCTCTCGAGCAGGTAGGTCGGCTTGCAAGGCCAGTCTTCGGGGACATGCGAGAGCGAGGACAACCCCGTGCTCACGAGCGCGGCGTCGACGCCAAAGTTCATCGCGCCCTGGACGTCGGTGGCGAGCTGGTCGCCGATCATGACGGCCTCGTGCTTCTCTTGCAGCGTGAAGCCCGCGCGCAGCAATCCTTCCGCATAGATAAACGGGTGGGGTTTTCCCAGGCGATCGAACGTGAGTGATTGGCCTGGGTAGCGCTCCTCGAGGATCGACTCGAACATGCGCGCGACGCTTCCTGCGGTTAGCCCGAAGGTCGTCGCGCTGCTCGGGTAGATGAGGTCAGGGTTCGGGAGCACGAGCTTTGGTGGGCGGCCTGCGTCCACGCAACGCAATAGCGCCGTGACCAGGACCTCGAGATCCTGCTTGAGGTTCTCACCGGGCAGCTCTCCGATGACAATCACTGCGGGCTCTTCGCCAAAGCGGAGGTCGCGCACCTCTCCGCCAGCGTTTCGCACGTACTCGACGGCGTCCCCCTGACCGAGGACGAGCGCTGGCGCGCCGCGAAGGTCGTGCTCCTCGAAGTAGCGATCGAGCAAGCTGCCGGAGGTGATGACGCGCGCTTCGGGGATATCCAGCCCGAGCTCCTGATATCTGGCGGCAGCCGTCGCGATCTGGCGCGAGGAGTCGTTGGTCAGGACAAAGTAAGCGTGCTCGGTGTGGTTGAGGTGCGCGATGAGTTTGGCGGCGCCATCGATGGCGCCATCCGAACGCACCAGCACGCCGTAAGCATCGAACAGCAGGAGCTCGTAGCGCTCGATGAGTGTTTCGATGGTGACGTTTTCGAGGTCTTTCGATGAGGTGGTGGAGGTGCTCATGGTTCCTTCAGTTCTGGGGGGAGGTCGCCGTCCATCGGTTCTCCGTGGACCTTGCTCAGATCGCCCTTGGGGAAGACCTTGACGGGGGAGCCGAGCGCGAACACAGCGCAAAGCGGCTTCTCGTCTGCCAAAAATCCCCACTTCTCGCCATACAAGATCCCGAAGTCGACATCGAGCGCGTAGGATTGCACGTCATAGACATCCCAGACCTCGTGCTCGACGCGGTAGGAGAGCGTCTTGCCGCTGTGCGTGCGCCCGAAGCCCCACTCGTGCTCCTTGAAGTAGTGGCCGATGGAGCCGCGCGGTGGTTTGTAGGCAGGCGGTGTGGCCTCGACGCGGATGGTGTGATCTCTGTTGCCGACCTTCAGGCCGAGCAGGAACTTTCGGCTGGTCTCGTCCTCCTCGCAACTGCTCCACATCGGCGCGTAGTCGTAGGGCTCGTTGTAGATGGCGCGCGCCATCTTGGCGATGATGCGTTTGGGGACATATTCCTGAATGAATGCGACGCCGCGCTGATCCTTGTGGCGCAAGTAATAGCGCAGGTTGAGCTCGGGGAAGTCGCGATATCCTGGCCAGGGGACGCCAAAGACCTTCGTGTCGAGGAAGTCGAAGGCGACGAGGCTGACAAAGGCCGAACCTTGTTGAACGTCGAGCTCGACGCCATCGGGCACGTACTCCTCGAGCAGCTCGGGGGGGACGCGGTAGGTCAGGTTGAGCAGGTTGGTCCAGCGCGCGCTCAGAAAGGCTGCCATCGATCATCTCGTCGAGGTGGGGCATGAGTCGAGGGCGGATGCACGGAATCACTCGCGTCGTGCATCTCACTCCAAGATCCAAAACCATGGAAACAAGAGGGCTCGTGATGAAGAAGTTTTACACCTCCATGCTGCTCCTGTCAGCCTCTGTGACTGTCGCATCGCTCGGGTGCGATCCTCGAAAGCAGGTGACCACAGAAGGCGTCTCGTCGAGCCCGGTTCAGGTCGAGGAAGAGGCAGACGCGGCCGGTGGAGCGAGCGCGCTCGAGCGTGCTCGTGCTGCGGTCTCGCCCATCAAGGTCACGAACTTTGCTGACAGCAAGCGCTGGCATGATGGCAAGGCCGAGGTCGCGAAGTACAGGGGAACGCGGATGCGTTATGGCAAGGCGCGCGAGTTCGAGCTGACGCTGGTTCAGGTCAAGGAGCCGTTCGATGCAAGGCTCCTGGTCAAGAGTGACGCGCCAGGGGGCAAGGAGACCATCCCCGTGATGAAGACGCAGGTCGTCTACACGATGCCTACCGAGAATTATCCATATCAGTTCGCGTCGAGCACCTTCTCGCGCAGGGACAACCCGTTCGCGCTGGTGAAGTCGGTGACGACCTCTCACGAGTGGTGTGGGATCACGACGAAGTACCTGGACTTGCGCGGAGATAAGCCTACCTGGCGTTATCACTCGTACTTCGAGGACGAGAGCCAGGGGGATCTCGAGCTCACGTGGCCAACGCGCGGCGTCTTCGAGGAGCAGTTGTTTTTGGCCGTGCGGGCGCTCCCGCTGGAGGTTGGCTTGCGCGAGGAACTCCAGGTGTTCTCGGGGCAGATCAACTCGCACGCGCGCACGCCGACCTGGCGAAAGGGGATGTTGGAGGTGGTGGACAGGCGCGAGGTCGAGGATGCCACGGGCGCGAGTCACGAGGTCTGGCATATCGAGGTGCGTTTCGAGGATGGGAGCGCGCCATTGATTTATGATGTCGGCACGGACGAGGAGCGCACGTTGGTGCACCATGCGGGGACGGATGGGTTCGAGCTGCGGCTCGCGAAGCGGGTGCGGTGGGCGTACTGGAGCTTTGGTGAGCCGTCGCCGTTTGGCGGCGAGTGATGTTCAGGTTCTCGTGATTCGAGACTCAAGGGGATGGTTCGCGGTCGGGGTCGAGCAGTTCGAGTTGGCCGCGAACATCGGTCATGGTGATGGCGCCATGGTGTTCGCTTTGCCTGGAGAGCGTGAGGGCGCCCTCGATGCGATCGACGCGCCCGTGGATTGCCTGGACGATGCGTTCGAGCGAGAGGATGCGTTGCAGCTCGTGTTGTGTGCGAAGTCCGACGCTGCGTGCTTCTTCGCGAGTGAGCATCAGGCGCAACCTGGGGACAATCTTTGGCGTGCCGACCTCCGAGAGGAGCTGCGCGGCGCGGCGGTGCACGCTGTCGGAGCGGTCATCGAGCATCATCACCGCGATCAGCTCGATAAACCCCAGCTCGGCGCGCGCGAAGTCTTCGCGCGCGAGCCAGCCATCCAGGACCACGCAGCGCGTCTGCACTGATATGCTGGCGATGGCCGTGCTCAGGAGCTCGAGGGTCCAGACCAGATCGCTCGAGGCGGCGAGCGTGATGAAGATGGCGTCGCGCTCTTCGGGGTGGGCGTTGCGCAAGGATTGTTTGAATGCCTTGCGTGCGCGCTCTCCCTGTTGGGTGCGTGTCAGGACGCGCGCGACCTCGATCCGTTCGGCGAGTGAGAGTTCCTGGCTGATGATAAAGCGCATGAGCAGGCTGCCAGTACGCATGGGGACCGCACAGGCAGCGACCATGCGCGTCCTCAGGACGCGCGAGGTGTCGCGCGCGATATCTTCGAGGATGTCACACGCCGCGCGTTCTCGGCATGCCTCCTCGAGCGCGCGTTGGCACCAGTCCGCGATCCAGGGGATCGGCTCGGCGTGGGTGCGCGCAGCGAGCGTGGCGATCGCCTCGGGGTCATGAGGAAAGCGGCTGTTGAGGGCGCGCAGCGAGGAATAGCGAAGGATCTTGTCGGTGCTTCGCTCGGCGAGGCGGATGTAGGTTTGCAGGCCGGGCCGGGCGGATGTGTGCAGGAGCGCGAGCTCGAGGCGCTGGCGCGTGGTCGGCGCGAGGTTGCGCGTGTGCTTGAGCAGGCGTTGTGCCGCGAGCATGACGCTCGCTGCGTCGATATGAGGGCTCTCCTTGCCGACGCGGAGCGCGTGTGTTTGAGCCAGGGCGCGCAGCTCGGGGTCGGGTTCATTGATGGCCATATGTTCGAGCGCTGATTGCAGGATCGGCCGCTCGAGCAGGTCGCGCTCGAGCGTGGTGGAGAGGGCCGCGCGCCGACGATCGACGCTCGGGTTGTGGCGCATGCCGTCGTCGAGCGCGAGCCATTGCAGCTCTTCCTCGAGCAGGTGAGGCGCGTGCAGCGTCGTCATGAGCATCATCGCCATCGCGTCATTCGCGCGGATGGCGCGCACGGCGCGTGCTCCGGCGGCGCTGTTGGGGTGCTCGAGAAAGAGGAGTTCGAGCGCGCGGATGCTCCCGAGTGATTCATCATCCTCGGCGTAGCTGCTGAGTCTGCTCGGGGTGATCCCTTCGCGTGGCGCGCAGATCTCGAGGCCCAACTCGACGGCCGAGCGGAGCATCGCGTAGACGGCGGGATCTTCGACTTCGCGTTGTGGGATGCGCCATCGGACGCTGAAGCGGTGCTCGTGGACGGTGAGCCAACAGGTGCGAAAACGCGCCAGCGCCGAGAGCCCGATGAGGATGTCTCTGGCGCCATGCCACAGGCAGGAGAGGATGCGTTTTTCGTCACCGCCATAGGCGAAGTGCTGGTCGAAGTCTCTGTCCTCGAAGGTCCACGAGGGCGCCGCGATCTTCTCGTCGGGCAACGTACGCTCGCCGCCTTTCCACGAGAGCTGGAGCGGTGGAAGCATCGGCAGCTCGTCGGAGCGCTCCATCTCGAGGGTCAGGTTGGCAAAGGGGTGAATGCCGTCGGGGCGAAGGGCCCAGGTGAGGCGGACGCCGCGGGTCGAGCCGCTGGTGCGGTGGGGGAGGAGCGGGGAGGTTTCATCCAGCGTGGCTTCGGGCTCGTTGAAGGATTCGAGCAGGTGTGTGCGCCAACGCTCGTTCTGCAAGACGAGCCGACGCCTGCCCAGCGCGTCCTTGTAAAGGAGCCAGGCCGTTGGCCCAAAGAGCAGGGCGCCTGCGGTCAAACCGATGAGACTCGAGAGTTCGATGGCGCACCTCCCACGTGCCGGGTCTTCCACCTCACTCTCCTAATTATAGGCGAAAGGGCGGGTTTCATTCCACTCTTTCTCCCGAGCTTCTTGCGACCTCTGCTCCCGAGGGTGCATTCTGTAGACAGGAATATGCGTCGAACATTGGCCAGCGGAGGGGTCGGCATGCAGAACACGATGGTACACACCCCGACATGTGATCTTATCACGGGCGCCGAGGAGATCTTCGAGCGCTACTCCCCATACAGCGGCGATGGGTTGAGAAATCACTGTCGTCGTCTGGCGGACTTCGCGCTCTTGATGATGGCGCGCGATGGCGTCGAGATGGAGGGCGGGGTGGTTTACCTGTTGGCGATGCTCCACGATCTCGGGCTGGTGAGCGAGGAGGATGAGGGGGAGCATTACATGTTGCGCAGCTGGGCGTTGTTTCGGCGCGAGACGGCCGGGATGCTCGAGGAGCACGCGGTGCCCGAGGAGACGCTCAAGGAGTGCATCTTGCTCAACCATCGCATCTTCCCGGTGGCGGGCGCGAGCGCCGCGGCCGAGGCGTTTCGCAAGGCCGTCTGGATCGAGCACACGCGCGGGGTCAAGCGGTTTGGCCTGAGCAAGCACGAGGTCAAGCAAGTGTTCGAGAGGCATCCTCGCGACAACTTCGATCGGGTGATGGCGGACTTCTTCAAGAGGACGTTGACGCAGGAGCCACGATCGGTGCTCGACGGGATCTTCTTCTAAAACAAGCTGGGTGGAGCTACGACGTCGCGGCCCGCAAAATCGAGGCCGCAGAAAAGTTTTGAGCGCTGGGTGTATTTTCGACCTGCCCTCAAAACTTTTCTGCGGCCTCGATTTTGCTCGGCGGTGAGCCTCGCATCTCGATTTTCAGAGTTGCTTCTCTGGCATCCTGCCTATTTTGATCTCGCCGTGGGGAATCATCACGAGGGTAAGGTCGTTACCCTGATGGTCATCACGCATGGGCGATTTTGTCTGGAGCCTTCGTGCACTCTGAAAAGCGACACACAACCAACACCACCGAGCGATTGCGCAGGCTGACATTGCTCGGGTTGATCCTCGGGCAGTTGTTGGGGACGTTGCTGGTGGTGTTTACCTGTCGCGATGGGGAGTGTCCTCTCCAGCGGATGCGTCGGGTGGTCGAGGGTGACAAGCCAGACGACAGGCCAGATCCGACGACGGACTTCGCGATCCTGGGTGCAAACCGTGTGGATTGCGCGAGCGCTGTGGTTGCAGATGGACAGGGTTCAGGCCCTCCTGCCAACCGCGCGCACGCGAACCACATCGCAGCGCACACATTCCTTTCAAACGCGACGCTCTCTGCGCTTTCATCGGCCGACCTGGCCGAGCGCGCCTCCCTCGCGTCGTTTCTCAACGCGCAGGGCCAGAGCAGCCGCTCGATCCTGCACGATGCGCCCAAGCTCTCTCCCCCACACAACACCTGAACGACAAACCGCGCTGACAGCAAAAACAAACCGTAAGAGACCTCTGTCACAGGAGCATTGCGAGCGTTTGTCTGTGTTCGGCGCGAAGACTCGAAGCCACGAGAAGGCGGAGAGGTCTTGGTTGTGGTGATGAGTTGGGTGACGTGAAGGTTTTGCGGCAGGGATTGCCGCGAGAGAGTGGGAGAAGAAAGGATGCAATCAGCAGGAAAGAGCACGAGCAAGCAGAAGCAACACCTCCTCTTTATCATCGCCGCGGCGTTGGCTGCGGGCGGTGTGTCTCCGGTGGAGGGGAATCGCCAGGTGAGCGATGGGGACGTCGAGATCCCGGCGAGTTTTCCGGCCACGGCGCGCGTGATGGAGGATGGAGTGTTGCTGACGTCGCGAGATTACGGCGTCAAGATCGACCGGTTGAGCCTCGATCCTCAGCTGCTCGAGCTCTCCTCGCGCAGGAACGTGATCGACCAGACGGCGGCGCGCGTGATCGAGCTTGGCGAGGTTGTCGAAGCGGCCATCGGCGAGGATGGCGTCGAGCGCCCGGTGCAGCGCCTCTATGGAGAGGTCGAGGGTCCAGAGGAGCTCTCGCTGACGCTGGCAGGCGTGCAGGTCGAGGGGCGCGTCTTCGACATGGGCGGGAAGATGCGTTTGCCCGACGAGGGGGTCAAGATCACGGGTACGCTGCCTGTGGACGTGACGGTGCGAAAGGAGAAGCGCCTCGATCTGTGGCGCCCAGGCCAGACAGAGACAGTGATCGCGGTCGACTTCGAGCTTCCCCCCGAGTTCTTCGACGAGGTGGACTGGGAGATGTTGACCTGATCGTCGCGCGGTCTGCTGCCGATGCGATGTTTGGGGGGGATGGGTTGTGTTTCAGGGCCAATTGATGCACATTGGATCAGGCATTCATCGGACGCCTTCATTTGTTTGGTGAATGAAATTGAGAATCAATACTGATCGAGGTCGGGCGGGAGCATCGGTCAGTCGCATCCCCTGAGAAAACGAGCCCATGACAGATACGATTGATCGGTCAGACCTGCTCGATTGGGCACACCACGAGCACGAGCACCTGACAAAGCTCTTTGACGACCTGCGCGCGACCTTTAACAAGATCGCTGTCGGCGAGTTGGAGGGGGCGCAGCGCGAGGAAGCGCTCGACCAGGCTGTCGATGACCTCGAGGGAGCGCTCGACGATATGCTCGAGCACTTTAACGAAGAGGAAGAGGTTTATTTCCTCGCCATCGAGGCGCGCTTTCCGGAGTTCTCCGAGCAGATCGAGAGCTTGATCAGCACACACGAGAAGTTGTGCGCGCGCACGCAGCGCCTCCAGCGCGCGCTGGCCACGCGCGAGAGTGACTTGAGCGAGATGAGCGGCGAGTTGATCGCGCTCATCAACGAGCTCACGCTCTCGCTCGAGCGCCACAACGAGGAAGAGCAAGAGGTCTTCGTGCAAGCGCTCAAGCGCTTGCCAGAAGACGAGCGCATCGCCCTGCTTGACGCCAAGAAGTCGCTCGGATAATCCGTTAGTCCTACCCAACGCGTAAAGCAGGAGGACGTCCATGGATGCGAGCATCTCCATCGATATACCCGGACCGGAAGATCTCGAAGAGCTCGCGCAGCTCTTCCACGAGGACATGGTCGAACTTGGCGTCTCGACCACGATCGAGCGTCAACGCACGCTCGCCACGAGGCTGCTCGAGGATCTAAGCGGCGAGGAGCCTCGCTGCCTCTGCTGGGTCGCGCGCGAAGAGGGCGCCGCGCATCGCATCAGCGGCTTGATCATGGCCAACCTGAACTGGTCTCCAAAGTTCCAGGGGCGCTCGCTCTGGATCGAGTCCCTGTTTGTCCCGGAGCATGGGCGCAGGCGAGGCATCGGGCGAGGGCTCGTCGATCACTTGCTCGACTGGGCCGAGGATCATGGTATCGAAGGCATCGACATCGAGGCGTACCGTGGCAACACGCCAGCCAGCGTGCTCTACAGGACGATGGGATTCCGCAGGCTAGGGCGCGAGCGCTTTTATTACACGATCGAGCATAACGACTGAGACAGAGTCGTCGGCACGCAAAAGCAAAGGCCCGGTCTCCTCGAGGAGACCGGGCCTTTGCTTTTGTTGTTTCGTGAGGATCAGTTCGAGGTCATCGCCATAACCTCGGTGCGTCCTTCGTGATCCTTGCGGAAGCGCACGGTCATGTAGCGCTTGTCCTTTTCGAAACGAAGCGAGTAGCCGTTCTTGTTCTCGGGCGCGCCGACGAGGTTGCCGATCACAGGGTGAACGGTCTCGGCGCCAGCCTCGGTCCAGCCCTCCTCGTGAAGGAGGCGACGGTAGGTGCCCACGCTGCGTTCGACGGACTGGTTGGAGATGACGACGTTGGTGGTGTAGGGCTCTTCCTTGTCGTTGCCGCCAAAGTTCCAGGTGCGCTTGCAGCCATCACACAGGGGGAACTCACCGCGCACGAGGCCGTCCTCGTCGAAGCCATGCTCCTCGGGGTTTGCCTTGCGGATGTCGAAGTCGTCGTTGCTCCAGACGGCGGTGACGATCGCCTCGTTGGATTGCTTGTCATAGAAGGCTTCGATGCTGCGCATGCCGTGGATGCGATCTTCGAAGTCGATCTTGAAGCTCTCGAGGTTCTTGTAGGTCGCCATGTCGAGGTGTTGACACTCGAGCAGCTCGGGCTGCTCGCTGATGGCGAGCTTGAGAGACTCGAGCTCGCGGCGAACGCGTGCGAACTCGTTGTGTTCGACGGAGCATGCGCCACCACCGCCATCATCGGAGCACTTGGAGTCGGAGCCGTTTTGTTGCCCGACGGCCTTCTCGATGTTCGAGGGCTGGAGTTCATTGGCGACCTTGATCTTTGCCTTGCGCAGGATCTCGTTGTCGCCGTTGCACGCTTTGTAACCTTGCTCGATGTTATCGACGTAGGTGGCCATCTTGGTGGCCTGTTGCATGAGCATGGTTTGTGGGTCGAACTTTTGCTGCTCGCGAATCAGCGCGCCGGTCATGGCCAGGTAAGTGTCCGAGAGCTGTGCTGGCGTGATCTCGCCGTCCATGGCGGCCTGCGAGATCTCCTCGATGCGTTTCTTTGCATCAGGGCTGTCGCTGCCGAGGTATTCACTCATCGGGGTCTCGTGCATCTTGGAGTTGATGCCGACCTCGACGAATTTGCGCTGGTACTCGGCCATGATCTCGCGCGGGTTCTTGCCTCGAACCGGTCGCGTGGAGAAGTAGACCTCGTTGTTGTTGAGGTCATAGAGGCGCGGAGGTTCGTGGCCGAGCTCGTCGAGGGCCATGGCAAAGCGCTGGGTCTTGCCGGGGTTCATCGGGCTAAACCAGGCGAGATCTGCGTTGGATTCCTTGACGACGAGCGAGACTTCCTGGTCGTTCTTCTGATCCTGCTGAGGGGAGAACAAGACGATGCTTGCTGCGATCCCTGTCAGGAAGGCGCCAGATACGCCGAGCTTGAGGACATTGCGCAGGGATTTGCGAACCGTTGTTGTCTTCTTAGACATGTGTGATCTCCTCGCGCGATCAGCGGCAGTTGCTCATGTAGCTGAAGCTGTAATCGATCTTGAGCACGTTCTTGAGGCAGTTGTCCTTGCGCGCCGAGAGCCTGGAGAAGCCGATGGTGATGTGTTCACCGACGATCCCTTCTACCGGCCTTGGTGGCACGAGCATGCTGTAGGCGTCGCCCATCTCGATGCTGCCATAGGGGTTGCTGTGCGTGCCCGAGAACTCACCCTTGACCAGGCCGTAGCGAATGCCCGCGGCGTGGGGTTGGTTTGGCCCGAGGTTCGAGAGTATCGCCGATGGTTGGTAGACGTTTAACGGCCCCCACACGGAGACGGAGTTGGTGCTGCTGTCATCGGTGATGTACTTGGCAAACGTCGGGCTGGTGGCGCGCGGGTAGTTGCCGGAGGGGCGCTGTTGTCCTGCGAGCCCGAGGACGCTGGTGGAGCGCTCTGCTTCGCCACGTGAGGCGCTGCTGAGCAAGCCGGTCGCGCGCATCAGGCTGTAGGCATAGGGGATGCCGTCGCCAGTGGTGCGGTTGAAGTCGTTGGCCGCGGCGAGGAAGTTGAGCTTGTGCTCGAACGCCCCGAACTGGCTGGCGTTGGCGACGTCCATGGACGCCTGCCAGGTGGACTTTGCCGCGGTGATTTTCGCGCGCAAGCCTTGCCGGTTGGTTTTGTAGAGCTCGTTGATCCCCACGAACATGAGGATGAAGATCGGGAGCACGACGACGAACTCGGTCATGGCCGTCCCGCTCTCGCTTCGGTGAAGCGAGGACAACAAGCGCAATGGCGAGTATTTCTTATTTTGCAAGTCCATCGATGACATCCCTATTGTCAATGGTTCCGTCGAGCCCCTTCATGACCTTGCGCATGTAGAGTTGGTCCTGGATGATCGCAGATGCATCCGAGCCAAAGATGATCCCTTGTTGGAGCATGCCGGTCTTTGCCTCTTCCCACATGTCGCTAGGCTGCACGGGGGAGCGCTCTCCTGGCAGTGAGAATGGACGAAGCTTGCCGGTCCAACCGGGGTGGAACATCCAGATGCCGTGGTCGTGGGCGAAGCCTCCGAAGTTGAAGGGGGCAGCGCTTGGCGGGAAGTACACCTCGCCGCGCGCCATCGTCCACACGCCCCCCTTGGGGGTGAACAGCTGGCTGTCGTTGTAGTCGCGCGTCATGTAGTTGTAGTTCTCGCGAAGCTCCCGGCTGAGCGCGGGGTCGGAGACGTACGACCAGACAAAGTTCGAGCGCGCCATATGATCCTCGCCCGACTCCGAGGGAGCCGAGAGGAAGATCGGGCTGCTCGGGGTCGCGTCCTTCCCGAGGAAGCCTGCTGCGCAGCCCATGGCCGAGTACATGCGGTTGACCTTCTCACGTGGTCCCTGGCGCGCGATAAAGGGGCGGCTCAGGGACTGGCGCTTGAGGACCTGGAAGTTGCGATCCCACTCGAGCATGGTGCCCGCCGTCGAGACGTTGAACACGGCGGTCGGGGTCAAACAGGACTCCATCGGCGCGAAGAACCCGGTGGCGCGCTGGTAGGGGAGCGAGCCTCGTTTCGGTTCGCGGTCCAGGTTCCCCGAGCTCCCTGGCTTGGGGAAGGTCCCGATGAAGTTACCCTTGTTGGTGCCGCCGCGAAGGATCGCCTCGGCCTGTCCCCAGTATGCGGTGTAGTCGCGGATATCCTTCTGGAAGTCATCGAGCGCTTGCAGGTTCTTTGTGATCTTGTCCCCTGTAAAGCGCCCTATGACAAAGAATATATAGTCGATCCCCTCGAGCGCGATGACCAGCGCGTTGCCGATGCAGTTCATGCATGCGGTCCAGCAACCGCACCAGAAACCACAGCAACAGCGGCTGCATTGCCCCGAGTACCAGCTCGCGAACATGGGGTACTGGAAGTAGTACATGTTGCGGATGCCGACCGTGGTGCGTTTGCCGATGTTGGCAAAGGTCGCCATGTTCATGCTTCGCGCCTTGACGGCGGCTTGCGAGAAGGCGGCGGTGTCGGCGGCCATCTGCGCGTCGAGCTTGTCTCGCGTGACCTGACCGGTGTCGTAGATGATCAGGCCAACGAGGAAGACCATCAGCGTGGCCGCGAGGCAGAGCATGCCGACGGCGCCTCCTTGATCTCGCCCGAGCATCAGGAGCCGCTCGCGCAATGACGCGAGGATGCCGGAGTGACCCGAGGGCGTGGGGAGCGCTCGCGCATCCTCCATGGGGGCCTCTTTATGTGGGATCGTGGTTTCCATCATAAAGCCTCTTAGCGCATGGATGGTTGAGCAGGGAGGGTGAACGTGCGCTGGATCGGCATGTAGTTGCCGACGCGCCCGGCGACCGATTCGGTGCCGCCAAAGATCCACGCGAACCAGGGGAAGACCTGGTTGTGCTTGTAGGTAAACTGGACGCCCACCTGGCCGTTCTCGTTGATGATCTCGAACTCGTCCTCGAGCGCCATCCATGCCTGGGTGCACTTGCGACCTGCGCGCATGTTGAAGCTGACGGAGTCAAAGCCCTTGGCGTAGGTGGTGTTGTTCGAGCGAGCGGTGAGCGAGCCTGTGGTGGAGCTGTTGGTGCTGCCACCGAGCGTGAAGTATCCCCAGTTGTTTCCGCTCAAGGTCCATTCCTGTTGGCCCGTGACACCGGGGCCCGAGCGGAAGCTCGCGGCGACGCCGGTCCTGGCGCGGCGGAAGGGTGGGCCGGAGCCACCGGGGAAGTTGCGGCCGATGTAGAAGTCGGTCGGCGCGCTCGGCGCGAGGACGAAGGCCGCGGCGGTGCGCGCGCGGAACCTGACGTCATCCTCGGTGGCTCCGTTGCGACCCACGTCCGCTTCTGGTGCCCACAACCACGCGGCGCGCGCGGACTGGTAGGCTGCCAGGTCAGCGAGCAAGTTGGTGGTGTTGTTCAGGCCAAACTGCGTCAGCCCCGAGGTCAACAGGAGGAACGGGGTGAGGATGATCAGCGTCTCGAGCATCACCGCGCCTCGTCCGAGGACGCTGACGCGCTTGAGTTGGAGCTTCTTTACCTGCGCCTTGCGCTGGTTAAACGAGGCGTAGGCGAGCACGGTCGCGCCCCAGATAAGCGCCGAGAGCGTGAAGTGGATAAGCAGGCGTCCCCAATCCGGCTGGAAGTGCTCTCCGATGGAGAGGTAGTAGAGCTGGAGGGTGGAGAGGTCGACGAGCACGAGCGCGAGCAGCGCCGCGATCAGCAAGACCATCAGGCTGTGAAAGGTCAGCCTCGCAAACGCGCCGAGCACGCCCCACTGGAGCGCTCGCGTCGTGCGATCATATGGTTGTGTTGTTTCGGGCGTCACCATGGCCTCACTTGTTGCATTTTGAGGATGTGCTCATCGAGCCCACCTGGCGAATCGGGGAAGGCCGAGACGCAGGGGCGATCTTCGGTAAAGCCAGACTCCCTTTGCTTGGCGGGGACGCAGTCCTTGCGCCCCGAGCGAAGGCAGCGGACGTACTCGCGCTCTTCATGGTCCATAAAGGCGACCCGGCCAACGCCCTCGACATCCTCGAACTGCTCTTCGATGAGCTTGTCGATGTTGCGCTCTCCGGTCTCCTCATCCTCCTCGAACTCGGCGAGTGCTTCTTCGAGGTCTTCCTGATCGATGTCCGGGTCATTCTTCATCTTCTCGCGCACCTTGGCGTTCTTGCGAACCTCGGTGTTGGCCTCGAGCGTGCTGTCGAGCATCTTGCGCGTGTTCTTCACCGGGTCGCCTTCCATAAGGTCGAGCGCGTTGAACTCCCCGTCCTTGCTCTTGAACATCTGCCCGACCATGTGGCCGACCTGGCGATCGGTGAAGCAGTCACCGTTTCGCCCGAGCATGCTGCGGCCGATGTCATCGGCGTTGCCGCCCGCGGCGACCGTCGAGCCCATGACGATGTCGGAGGCGAGGCTCTCTCGCTGGGTCTTTTGCTTCTCGGCCTCGGCCAGCGCCATCTCGCGCCGCTCGATCTCGCCCTTGGCGACGGTCAACCTGGAGTCACAGACGATGATCTCGTCGAGGCGCTTTCCCTGGTCCTTGGCCTCGAGGATCAGGTCGCAGACGTCGCGCGCCGAGACCCACTCCTCGATGTGTTCGGGCTTGAGGCACTGGGTGTTGTTGCTCAAGACCCACTCGAAGTAGCGGCGATCCTCGCGGGACATGGTGTCCTCGACGATCGCGTTACAGGTCGCCTCGAGCGAGAAGTCTTTTGCCTCGGGGCAGGTCAGATCCGTCTTCGAGATCAGCTCCGCGTTTGCCTTTGTCGCCTCCGGCTCGCCCCAGCTCGCGCCGAGCGCCACGCCCAACACGCCCCATTCATTGAGGCGTCGCGGCGTGAGCAGTCCGGTCAAACCGGCGCAGGCGCGCTTTGGCTTCCCGGCGAGCGCCTCGGCGCAGAGCTTTCGCGCCGTGGGCGTGGCGCCGCGGACGGCGCAGTCAAAGAGCGTCGTGACTTGTTGTTGAGGAATGAGCGGGAGCGTCTTGAGGCCGGTGACGAGCAGCGTAGTGTGCTCGTCATCGAGCGTCGAGAGCCCGACGAGGCCCGCGTGCCAACGGAGCGCGACGCGGCGCGCGACATCCTTTGCCTGCTTCTTGTCGCGGGCTCCTTCGATGCAATCGAGCCCCAGACGAGGGGAGTTGGCGAGGCGGCTCGTGAGCTCGGTCGAGATCTGCCTCGACTCCTCGTGGATGAGCATGTTGCATGCTCGCAGGCGGATGTCGTGATCGCGATCGAGCGTGAGCGCGCTCATGGCGAGCTCGGGCGAGGCGAACTGGTGCAGCATGTTCGCGCGAACCTTTGGCGCTGCCCACGCCGCAGGGAGCGCGAGGCTCGCGACGAGCGCGGCGAAGAAACAGGCAAAGACCTTCGAGTCCTTCCACCACGCCGCACGATCGATCTCGTCGAAGATGATCGCCAGCGCCCCTCCAAGGCTCAGCGGCACGACCCCCAGCGACGCATACAGCAACGGCGTCAAGGGCTGCTGCCAGGTGGTCATCGAGTAAACCATGACCACGGCTGCGCCCATCAGGCCGAACGCGAACGCTATGAGGATCCCTTTTTTCATGCTGCTCGTTTGCCTTTTGCTGACTCTGGGGGTGTTTTTGCTGTTCGATTCGAAATGGCTTAAACCCGCTCAACATCAGGATACTCGATCCGTTGGTGGAAGTCGAGTGGGTGTTGGGGAAGCAAGCGATATGCCACGCGGTGTTTGTGGGGGAAATGTCTCGGTGGGTGTGACGTTGTGTCACACTGTTGGGGTCACTTGTCCCAGGTCTATTGTTGCCAGATCGCTTGCGGGGGCGATCGACTTCGAGGAGGTGTCCTCCCGAAAATGTGTGGTGCCTGTGCCTCATGTGTCGCGCGGCATGGACAGGGCATCCCGCCCGTCAGGCTCGCTAACGGCGGAGAAAAGCGCGCTCGTGACGTTGACCTTCGAGGGTTTTTGGCAGTATGACGGGGGCGCGTATGCTGTGGCGTAGCGTCGGTCTTGTGCTTTTTGACCGTCGACTTGCATCATACCTCCAGGCCGCGGTTGTATGGCGTCCTGGCAGGTCTCGCCCAAGGCCTCACCGCTTACGACAAGCACACGGGCCAGGGAGGGCGCCTCGGCGCTCGGGGTGGAGGATGATCCGCTGTGGGTAGAAAGAAGGATTAGTGAAGAGAGTGAGTGGAGCCTATGTCGCTGCAATTTTCTGAGAAGGGCGAGGAGAAGTTCCAGGAGATCATGGGACGTTATCCCAATACGATGGCGGCGCTTTTGCCCGTCTTGCTCCTGGCGCAGAGCGAGTTTGGTTGGGTCTCTGTCGAGGTGATGGACTACCTGGCCGAGCGCCTCGAGTTGCACCCCGCCAAGGTTCTCAGCACGGCCACCTTCTACACGATGGTCAACAAGCAACCGATGGGGAAGTGCCACGTGCAGGTCTGCACGACGCTCTCGTGCGCGCTGCGTGGCGGCTACGAGTTGCTCGACACGCTCGAGGAGCGTCTCGGCATCAACACCGGCGAGACGAGCAGCGATGGCAACTACTCGCTGTCCGAGGTGGAGTGTCTGGCATCCTGTGGGACCGCTCCGATGTTCCAGGTCAGCTACTCTGATGGCGAGATCGAGTACTTCGAGGACCTTGGCGAGACCGGGCGCCTCGACGCTGTCTTGAGTGAGCTCAACGCGAAGCTCGCCACGCTGCCCGATCCTCGCAAGATGCACGACGAGAGAAGGAACTGAGGCGGCGCACCCTGTCTGACCAAAAAGGCAAGGCGTACGTATCTCGAGAGAAGAGAGCATAGGAAGAGCGATGGAAGAGAAATTCTTGAGCCGGCACTTCAGCGTCGATAAGGCATTCAACCTCGACGTGTTCAAGGAGCAGGGCGGTTACAGCGTCCTCACCAAGGCGTTCAGCATGGACACGGACTCCATCATCGCCGAGATGAAGAAGTCCAACCTCCGCGGGCGCGGCGGCGCAGGGTTCCCCACGGGCGTCAAGTGGGGCTTTATGCCGCGCGACAGCGACGTCGAGAAGTACCTCGTCATCAACGCGGACGAGGGAGAGCCGGGCACCTTCAAGGATCGCTACATCATGGAGCTCGATCCTCACCGCCTCGTCGAGGGGTGCATCATTACCGCGTGGGCGCTCGGCCTTCGCACGGGTTACATCTTCGTGCGCGGCGAGCTCCAGCTCGCCATCAGGCGCCTCGAGCAAGCGATCCGTCAGGCGTATGATGCGAACCTGCTCGGCAAGAACATCATGGGCAAGGGGTTCGACTTCGATCTGTATGTTCACTCCTCGGCGGGCGCTTACATCTGCGGCGAGGAGACTGGCCTTATCGAGGGGCTCGAGGGGAAGCCTGGGCAACCTCGCATGAAGCCGCCGTTCCCTGCGGTCGTCGGCGTCTTCGGTAAGCCGACGCTGGTGAATAACGTGGAGACGATCGCCTCGGTGCCCTTTATTATCGAGCGCGGCGGCGACTTCTGGGCAAAGCTCGGGATCGAGAAGAACGGTGGCCCGAAGCTCTTTGGTTTGAGCGGTCACATCAGGAACCCTGGCGTCTACGAGGCGCCCTGTGGGATCACCGTCGGCGAATTGCTCGAGCGCTTTGGCGGCGGGATGCTCGATGGGAGTGAGCTCAAGGCGTTTATCCCAGGAGGATCTTCCTGCGCGGTGATGACGCCCGACAAGCTCGACGCGCAGATGGGGTATGAGA
Organism: Myxococcota bacterium; assembly: GCA_036155555.1. Lineage (GTDB taxonomy): Bacteria > Myxococcota_A > Bradymonadia > Bradymonadales > Bradymonadaceae > JAYZVO01. The sequence continues at coordinate 8,936 of JAYZVO010000002.1, read as the reverse complement.
CCTTGCGCGAGGCAGGCTCCTCGATGGGCACGGGTTGCATTACCTTTATGGACACGACGACGTGCATGGTGCGCCTGTCTGCGCGCCTCGCGCACTTCTACCACCACGAGTCCTGTGGGCAGTGCACGCCGTGTCGAGAGGGCACCGGCTGGGCCTACAAGGTGCTCAACGCGATCGAGGCAGGGCGAGGTCGCCAAGAAGACCTCGATCTGATCATGGACGTCATCGAGAACATCGAGGGGAACACGATCTGCGCACACGGCGACTCGCTCGTGATCCCGGTCCGAAGCTATATCAAGACCTTCCCGCAAGAGTTCCAGGATCACATCGACAGGAAGGGGTGCCCCTTCCCCGTGTGGCAGAAGCGTCGCAAGTTCGCGGCGGCGGATGCTGCGGCGGAGTGAGCCGGCGGAAAGGCGCAGGGTGCTGCCGCAGCGCGCGCCTCGCGAAACGTACAGTTCGATGCTCATCCTGGCGTATGCCTGGGTGAGTCAAAAACAAGCGCCCTCTTTGGCCATGGCCAAAGAGGGCGCGCTTAAATCGTGAGCACCCGGATGCGCGAGGGCGCATCGAAAGAGCGTGGCGGATAAATTCGATGGTTGAATAAGTACAGTGCAGTCTGTTAAAGCAAACCGCGAACATTCGCCCTCATTGGGCGAGGATGGCTGGGAATGCCTCCCAACCACACCTCGCTCCCTGATTTTTGTGGCCACCGTTCACTGTCGAAGTGTTTCGAGCGGTGTGCCCTAAACACCCTGGGCTGATACTGGAGGCGTCCGAGATGGGTTTTTGGGAACCCCTTTTCTTCTGGATTTTTGCCATCGGCGCGATCGGATCGAGCGCGGCGGTTGTGATCTTTCGCAACCCACTCTACAGCGCGCTGTCGCTGATCCTGGACTTCTTCTTCTTCGCCGGGCTCTACGTGCTGCTCTCGGCACACACGATGGCCATCATCCAGGTGCTCGTTTACGCGGGCGCCATCATGGTCCTCTTTCTCTTCATCATCATGCTCCTCAACCTCAAGGATGAGGAGCTTGGAGAGTTCGAGTTCAAGCTCCATCACCTCCTGAGTCTGGCCTCTGTACTGGGCCTCTTCTTCTTCATCTACAGCGCCATCGCGCCGTTGGTGGACGAGGACGTGGTCAGCAAGCAGCGCGCCGTCGCTGCGCAGAAGTACGAGGATGATGTCAAGAGGTATGATGCTGCGTTGGCGGAGGTCGACAAGGCTGGCGATGACGAGAAGAAGCTCGCAGAAGCCAGGGCAAAGGCCGAGGCGATCGAGCCAAAATACACCGTCCGTACCAAGTCCGCCTTGCTCGGGCCGCTCTACTCGGATCTCAGCGAGCCTGGTCTCGACCAGGCGTGGGGCGAGAAGATCGCAGCCTACCGCACGGGTCGCAGCGACCCGAGCCAGGGCAAGTGGACGCGCTTTGATCGCTCCAAGCCAATGATTGTCCCTCCCGTCCTGACCGGCGAGCGCCTCGAGACCGAGCGCGGCGTCATCAAGGCCAGAGAGCCTGCGGGCTTTGGCACGGTGGAGCCGATGAGCATCCTTGTGGTGAACCGCTTCGTGGTGCCCTTCGAGTTGACCGCGCTGTTGCTGTTGGCCGCGATCGTGGGCGCAGTGATTATCGCCAAGCGTCGCCTGTGAGCGATGGTGAGGGGATAGGAATGGGGCGGACTCTAAACGTGAAACGAATGCTACTTTTTGTGAGTGAGGGAGCCTCGAGATGATGTTCGAGCCAACTCTTGAGCAATACCTGATCCTTGGCGCCATTACTTTTTGTATTGGCGTCTTCGGTGTGATGGTGCGTCGCAATGCCATCACGCTGTTTATGTGCGTGGAGTTGATGCTGAACTCGGTGAACTTGACGTTCATGGCGTTCAGCAAATACCGCGTGGATCTCGATGGCCACATCTTCAGCTTCTTCGTGATGGCGGTCGCGGCGGCGGAAGCCGCCGTCGGTCTGGCCATCATCCTTCACGTCTTCCGCCACAAGCGGAGCGTGAACGTGGACGAGATGGACAGGCTCCAGTTGTGAACTCGCGCGCAGCCCTCGCCGTATCAGCGCGGTCGCCACTGAAGGTGGCGCCGAACCTGGACCGGCGAGCGCTGCAACCAAGGTTTTGGGGGCGTTGACCAGCGCCTCTTGAAGTGACCGTGCACCGGATGTAGCCAAGGCTGCTGGAATGCTCTACCAAAATGATTTCTACTACTTGGGTTTGATCGTGTTGATGCCCCTTATCGGGGCCATCATCAACGGCGTGCTCGGCGCGAAGCTTCCAAAGAAGCTCGTCGACCTGATCGCGTGCGGCTCGATCCTGACCTCTTTTTTCTTCACGCTCCTGAGCATCCGAGCTCTGGTCGAAAACGGCCAGGGCGAGGGCGTGGAGAAGGTCTATGGGCACCTGAGCTACACGGCTTACCAGTGGATCTATGCGGGGGACTTTGGCGTCGACATCGCCTTCTTCCTCGATCCGCTCACGGCGCTGTTGTTGCTGCTCATCACGGGCGTCGGCTTCCTGATTCACCTCTACTCCGTCGGCTACATGGAGCACGACGAGAGCAAGTGGCGCTACTTTTCGTACCTGAACCTCTTCTGCTTCGCGATGTTGTTGCTCGTGCTGGGCAAGAACATGTTGGTGACGTTCATCGGTTGGGAGGGCGTCGGGCTCTGCTCCTACCTCTTGATCGGGTTCTGGTACGACGATGACGCCAAGGCCGCCGCCGGTCAGAAGGCATTCATCGTCAACCGCGTCGGTGACTTCGCGTTCCTCATCGGGATGTTCATCCTCTTCTACGAGACGGGCACGCTCGATTACATGGCGATGGCCGAGTTCGGCACGTCGCAGGCTGGTCTGGCAAAGATCGCGCCTGTGGCTGGGATCGCCGTTAGCCTTATCTTCATCGGCTGCACTGGCAAGTCCGCGCAGATCCCGCTCTATGTCTGGTTGCCTGACGCCATGGCGGGCCCGACCCCTGTCTCCGCGCTTATTCACGCGGCGACCATGGTCACCGCAGGCGTCTTCCTCCTTGCGAGGTTGAACTGGCTCTTCACGATCAACCCACAGGCGATGATGGTCGTCGCGTGGGTCGGCGCTCTGACGGCGTTCTTCGCCGCCACGATCGCGATCGTGCAAAATGACATCAAGAAAGTGCTCGCTTACTCCACCGTCTCACAGCTCGGTTACATGTTCCTCGCCGTCGGCGTCGGGAGCTTCACCGCGGCTGTCTTCCACCTGATGACGCACGCCTTCTTCAAGGCGCTGCTCTTCCTCGGGTCGGGCTCGGTGATTCACGCCATGAGCGACGAGCAAGACATCCGCAAGATGGGTGGGCTGAGAAAGCATATGCCATTCACCGCGGGGACCTTCCTCGTCGGTTGCCTCGCGATCGCTGGCTTCCCGCTGTTCAGTGGCTTCTTCTCCAAGGACTTGATCCTGTGGAGCGCGTTCTCTAACGCGCACATCTTCCAGATCGAGACGATCGCCAACCAGCCAAACTTCGTGCGCTTCCTCGTCGAGCAAGCACCAGCGCTCGCGAGCGGCACGGGTCATGACATCATGGTCGCGGCCAAGGTCACGGCGGTCGGCACGTTTATTCTGGGGCTTATCACCGCAGGTATGACCGCGTTCTACATGTTCCGTCTCTACTTCCTGACGTTCGAAGGGGAGTGCCGCGCGGACGAGGAGACCCAGTCGCACCTCCACGAGAGCCCTCCAGCCATGGTTATCCCGCTGGTGGTCCTCGGTGCCCTGGCGCTGCTCGGTGGTTTGACGGGTTGGCCGCACTTCATCGCGCATGTCTTCGAGGAGAGCTCGCCATCGGTGGCAAACTTCATGCTCTATTTCGAGCACTGGTTTGACGAGGTCTTCCGCATCTCGAACGAGCTGCGTATCACCAACCGCTTCGGCAGCCACGCGGCCAGTTACGAAGCGATGGTCACCGCGCTGGGAACTACCGCAGGTCTCACAGGCATCGGGCTCGCTTACTTTATGTACATGAAGAACACCGAGATTCCGGGCAAGATCCAGGAGCGCCTGCGTGGTCTCCACGAGGTCCTGGATAACAAGTACTACGTCGATGAAGGCTATGAAAAAGCTTTCGTCTGGGGCTCGATCAAGATCGGCGAGGGGTTGACCTTCTTCGACAAGCAGATCCTCGATGGTGGCCTCGTCAATGGAGCTGGCGCGGTGATGAAGTCGGCGGGCCGAATGCTCCGACACATCCAGAGCGGCAACGTGCAGCGCTATGCGACCTACATCACGCTCGGTGTGGTGCTCGCCATGTTCGCGGTCATGATCATGTACGCCTGAGCTTCTGCGCACGACGATGTACGGATGGTGCGAGAGGTTGCCTCGAGAGTGAGGTGAGCTCTCGCGAAGAAGAGAGAATAGAGCCTTGCGAACAGCTCTTATCGGGACGCTCGCAAGGCATGAACAAGCCCGCAAAGCATATTTGTGGGCGACGCAGCGATAGGATCTCGACCGATGATGAATGCGGTTGGCCTGACAAGTTTGGTGAGTTCATTTCTCACGCTCGGCGCGCCTCTTACGGCGCCGGGTACGATTCCCTGGTTGACGGTGGTGACGTTCGCGCCGCTGCTCGGTGTGCTGGCGCTGATGCTTATGCCAAAGCAACAGCTCCAGGCGCTGCGTACCACGGCGCTGATCACCACGATCGGCACGTTCGTCGTCAGCCTGAGCGTCCTGGTGTTGTTTAACCCTCAGGCAACGCTCACGGCGGGGGCTCCGTTCACCTTTCAGATGATCGAAGGTCCTGTGGAGTGGATTCCGCTCATCGGTATCCACTACGCCATGGGTGTCGATGGCATCAGCTTGTGGCTGATCATGCTCACGACGTTCCTGATGCCGATCGTGATCCTGTCGACGTACTCCGCTGAAGATCGCCACGTCAAAGAGTTCATGATCTGCCTGCTCGTGTTGGAGACGGCGATGCTCGGCGCGCTGGTCGCGACCGATGTGTTCCTCTTCTACATCTTCTGGGAGATGATGCTCATCCCGATGTATTTCATCATCGGTGTCTGGGGTGGCGAGGAGAGGGTCCAGGCTGCGGTAAAGTTCTTCATCTACACGCTGGTCGGCTCGCTCTTGATGCTGATCGCGATCCTGTATGTCTACTTCAAGGTCGGCGCCGATACTGGCTCCTATAGCTTCCTGCTCGCGGACCTCTTCAAGGTCGAGCTCAGCTACAACGAGCAGTTCTGGCTCTTCCTCGCGTTCTTCCTCGCGTTTGCCATCAAGGTCCCGCTCTTCCCGTTCCATACATGGCTCCCGCTGGCGCACGTTCAAGCGCCGACGGCTGGCTCGGTGGTCCTGGCTGGCGTGATGCTCAAGATGGGCACCTACGGCTTGCTCCGTTACGCGTTCCCGCTCTTCCCCGAAGCGCTCCGCACATTCGCCCCTTACATCGCGGTTCTTTCCGTGATCGGCATCCTCTACGGAGCGATCGTGGCGATGGTGCAACCTGACGTGAAGAAGATCGTGGCGTACTCCTCTGTGAGTCACCTCGGCTTCTGCGTGCTCGGGCTCATCGCGATGACACCTCAGGCACTACAAGGCGGGCTCTACATCATGCTCGCTCACGGCATCGCGACCGGCGGACTCTTCCTCTGTGTCGGCATCCTCTACGAGCGACGCCACACCAAGAAGATCGACGCCTTTGGCGGCGTCGCTCGCTCCATGCCTGTCTTCTCGGCGCTCTTCATGGTCATCGTGATGGCCTCGGTCGGGCTCCCCGGTCTCAATGGCTTTGTCGGGGAGTTCCTCGCGCTTATCGGGACCTCTCGTTCGCACTTCCTCTTCTTCAAGGACCCCTACATCGTGGGCCACGTCCAGACCGAGCAAGGGCTCGCCTGGGCATGGAAGACCCCCGAGTACTTCCCCATGAGTGATCTGCAACAGGCAGGTCCAGAGCTCACGGCGATCTTCCTGACGGCGTTCGCCGCGCTCGGCGTGATCTTTGCCGCGGCGTACCTGCTGTGGATGTGGCGCCGCGTGATGTTCGGGCCGCTCGACAAGGAAGAGAACAAGAACCTCGAGGACGTGAACGCGCGCGAGCTCGGCTACCTCATCCCCATCGTGGCCATGGCGGTCATCATGGGCGTGGCGCCAAACTTCTTCCTCAGCCGCATGGAGCCATCGGTCTACCAATTCCTGACCTACATGGACTCGCAAGTCTCCCCGAGCGGCCTGGTCCGCGTGGAGACGCCTGAAGGGAGCGTGCTGCCTCAGGGGCCGATGCTCGAGATCGAGAAGAAGAGCGCTGGCGAGAAGGACGCGGGCGCAGCCCGCTGAAGTGATGATTTGATCTGGAACGCGCGCCGAGTGATTTTGGGCGCGGACCTCGAACCGTTCGTGATTGCGGCGTGGCGCACACTCCATGGCTCGATGCCTGAGTGAGCAAGACGCTCGACTGAGATAGAGAGCAGCATATGCTGGCGAACATCTTGACTGGATTCCAGACCCTGGCGATGCTGACACCCCCGTCAGCGGCCGAGTATCTGGCGCTTATCCCCGGCTCGATCGTCGCGATCGTGGCCATGATCGTGATCCTCGTGGACACGTTCCATAGACCTGGGACCAGGCGCGATTACTTGGCTTACATCAGCGCCATCGGTCTCGGGCTCGCGGGCCTGAGCGCGTACTTGCTCTGGGACAACACCGTCGATGGGACGACCTTCCACGGGATGCTCTACCTGGATCGCTTCGCGCTCTTCTTTGTCTTCATCGCCTGCCTCTCCGGGGGTCTCGCGATGTTGCAGACGCCTCCCTTTATGAAGTTCTCGAGGATGGACCGCGGCGAGTTCTACATGCTCGTGCTGTTCTCGGTGTCGGGCGCCATCTTTATGGCCAACGCCGCGGATCTGCTGACGATCTTTATCGCGCTCGAGATCATGTCCATTCCGGTTTACTGCCTCGCTGGCTACATGCGGCGCGATCCTCGCGGCGCAGAGTCCTCGATGAAGTACTTTATCCTCGGCGCATTCTCCGCAGGCTTGATGCTCTACGGGATGTCGATGATTTACGGCATCACCGGCACGACCAACCTCGAGCACATCGGCACGGGCCTTAACCGCATCGTGACCCCGATCATGCAAAACGGTGTCATGAGCGTCCCCGAGGCGGCTCAGGACGCGGGCTTGTTGTTGACCGTCGCCATCCTCCTGATCCTGAGCGGCTTCGCGTTCAAGATCGCCGCCGTGCCTTTCCACATCTGGACGCCTGACGTTTACACGGGCTCGCCATCTCCTGCTGTCGGCTTCATGGCCACGACGGTCAAGGCTGGCGCGTTCGCGGCGATGATTCGCGTGTTCATGATCGCCTTCGAGAGCTCACAGCTCAAGGGTGGCTTCTTTGGCATCGGCTGGATCGACGTCTTCTTCTTCCTCGCCGCCGCGAGCATGGTGCTCGGCAACGTCGTCGCCATCATGCAGACCAACGTCAAGCGCATGCTCGCTTACTCGAGCATCGCGCACGCAGGCTACCTGCTGCTCGGCTTTGTCGCCGCAGGCTCCGACGTCAAGTTCTTCCTGCACAACGACACCGTCCTCTTCTACCTGCTGACCTACACCACTGGCACCGTCGGCGCCTTCGGTGTCCTGAGCATCCTCGGGCGCAAGGGTCGCACCGTCGAGACCTACGAGGATCTCACCGGGCTTGGCCTCAAGTACCCATTCGCTGGCCTGATGATGGGGATCTTCATGTTCTCCAGCGCGGGCGTGCCTCCTACCGCTGGCTTCGTCGGGAAGTTCTACATCTTCTCCTCGGCCGTGCAGGTCGGCAACGCGACCGGCGAGTTCTCCTTCATCGGCCTCGCCATCCTCGCCGTCCTCACGAGCGTCGCTGGCGCCTACTACTACCTCAAGGTGCTCGTCTGCATGTACATGCGCGAAGAGAGCGAGCCAGGGAAGTTCGAGATGGCCCAAGACTCGGGCGCGAAGTTCGCGCTCGTCGTCGCCGCTGTCTTGACGCTGTGGCTTGGCGTGGCGCCTGGCGCTGCGATCCAAACCGCGCGCGAAGCGGTCGTCGACTTTGGCGGCGCATCCCCCGCGCTCCAGCAAACGCTCGATGATGGCGCGAAGCAGCTCGAGCAGATGGAGCAACGCTCCAGGGCCGCCGAGCAAACGCCTCCGCCATCGGACGAACCACTGGGCTGAGAAGATAGGCTGAGAAGAGCCGCATCCAGACATCGAACAAAAGCGAAAGACCGCGCCCTGATAAGAGCGCGGTCTTTCGCTTTTATGTCATGGTCGAGAGCAGGCTCCGGCAGATCCCCTTGTAAGTCGAGCGGATGCGTGCGTACACTCGGGTGAAGATAAAGTTGTCTTTGCAACAATTAGTTCATCACCCCCTCGAGACCATGAATCACCTCCTTAATTCGATGATCGCACGCGCAGAGGGGGAGTACCTCGAGAGAGAAGCTCAGGAGCTTATCATCGACTTTGTCTCCGAGCTCCCGCAACGCTTCGCGCTGATGAACGAGCTCGCCAGGAGCGAAGGCGCCATCCTCGAGGATACACTCGCCACCTTCTACGAGCGCTTTCCCATGGTCGCTCAGCGGCACAGAGAGAACAGCCCTGGTGGTGTGCGGGATTTGCGCCTCGTGCTTCGCTACGCGTCCATGGCGTATGTTCTCGATGATTTGCGCTACCTCGACGAGAAGCTCCTGAGTTGGCTCAGGCCGATCTTGCACTCCTACCTGGAGACCGAAGCGATCGACTTTGCCTTCGCTTCTCTCGTGACAACTGCGCGTGAACACCTCTCCAGACGCGTCGGCGATCTTATCTCTCCATACCTCGAGCGCTCGAGAGATCTTCTGGTCTAGATCGACCTCGCTTCTTTGGCACTTCGCGACGCTGCCGAACGAAAAAAGGGGGGCGGGATTTCTGAGCGCTGGGTGAAAATCCACCCAG
>JAYZVO010000001.1:0-15400 GCA_036155555.1 Myxococcota bacterium | reverse complement strand
CGGGGGGGTGTGGGCAGATTTTATTACTGCCCCCGGCCCCCAAACAACCCAACGGTCGCTTAAACATAAAACAGCCCACCCCCGCGCGGGTTCGCATTGGCGCCGCACCTTTTGCCGCATGGGTCGTACCACCAGCAGATGTTTGTGCTCTGTCAGGGTTGGCGTTACTGTAATTTTGCTGCCTGCTGTCATTTCAGGGCAGCGCTCCCTTGTCTGTCTCGGGGTAAACGATGGTTGTGCAAGCTCGCGTCAGGTTCATGGCGCTTCTTGTTTTTTCGATGGTGTTGGGCTGCGTGCGAGGCCCGAGTGGGTCGTCACAAACGGGTGACGGCGAGGACAGAGATATGTCCTCGACAATCCGTGATATGGCCACCCCTATCGAGGATCAGTCTCCCAGCACGGATCAGTCACTCCCCATCGAGGATCAGGGGGCGCCGAGCGATATGCCGGTCGATCTCGATGACATGGCCGATCTCGTCGGCAACAAGACAAACACACCGGACATGCCCGACTTGTCTGATATGCCCGACGCGGGCGTGGATATGGCAGACGCGGGCGATATGCCCTGCGATGTCGCCGCGAAGATCGCCGAAATCTGCGGTGAGGGGAAGACCGGAGACCCCTGCAACGTCGGAAGCATGATGATTTGCGGGGAGCTCTACGAGAATCCCTGCCAAAACCAGGATGGTGTGTGTCTTGGTGGCGAGCCCTACGTTTGCAACACGAAAGGCGGCGAAAACACGTGCTGCAACAAGGAGGCAGAGACAATCAGGGCGTGTCAGGCACACCGCCAACTCGACGGGTGTGGGATCGCTCCTGAGGTCGAGATCTGCGGTAAGTTTGTCGAGCCCGATTGTGGCACCACGTGTACAAACAACGGCAAGTGCTGCCTGAACACGAACGCATGTGTCTCCAACCACTGTAGCAACAACGCGGATTGCAGTTTTTTGGGGTTGGGTGACAGATGCAACACGGACACGTGCCAGTGCAATTGATCCTGGCACCTCGTGAGGTCAGCCCAGGCGTCCCTTGATCTTCCAGACGCGCCAGAGCGCCTCGAGCGCGATGTCAGGCGTCATCTTGGAGTCGCCAGCGGTGCGATCTGGGAACACGATCGGGATCTCGAGCATCCTGAATCCCGCCTTGAACGCGCGGTACTTCATCTCGATTTGAAAGACGTAGCCGGAAGCCTCGACGCTCGAGAGATCGAGCGTGTCGAGGACCTCTCTGCGCCAGGCGATGAACCCGGCGGTCAGGTCCTGGATATCGATGCCAAGGATCGTGCGTGAATAAATGCCGCCGCCACGTGAGATCAACCTCCGCATAAGCCCCCAGTCCGAGGTCCCACCGCCAGCGATGTAACGCGAGCCGATAACCACGTCATAGTGGTCCGTCTGGCGGATGATCTCGGGGAGGTACTTTGGTTGGTGGCTAAAGTCAGCGTCCATCTCGAGGATGACGTCGTAGCGATCCTGGTCGAGCGCCCAGCGAAAACCCGCGACATAAGCTGGCCCGAGGCCCTCCTTTGTCTGGCGATGCAGCACGTGCACGCGCTCGTCCTCTGCCGCCATGGCGTCGGCCATGGCGCCCGTGCCATCTGGTGAGCCGTCGTCGATGACGAGGATGTGCACATCGGGCACCTCCTCGAAGATGGCGGGGATGATCTTTGGGAGGTTCTCCGACTCGTTGTAAGTCGGCATGCAAATCAAAGCCTGAGGCATGGGCGTTCCAAAGGAAAAATCAACGTATAGAAGTGAGTCGATGCCGAGGCGAGGAGGACACCCTCGGGTGTCCTCCTCGCCTCGGGAAACGGTAGGTCAGGAGGAGCTCAAACGCCGAGGTCTTCGCGCGTGAGGTCGAGCTTCTTGAGGATGTACTCGACGCTCTTGCGGTGGACGCCTGCGATGCGCGCGGCTTTCGAGACGTTGCCATCGGTGCGCTCGAGGAGCGTGGACCAGTAGGACTTTTCGAACTCTTCGATGAGTCGGTTCTTTGCCTCCTTGAAGGGGAGGTTTTCTTCGATGGCTGACTGCGCCATGGGCGCGGCGGCCTCGCCAGCTTTTTGCGCGTTCTCTTCGCTGCGGCGCAAATCACCCGTGTTCAAGAACTTGGTCTCGATGGTGTCGCCTTGCGCGAGCAGGACGGCGCGCTCGATGAAGTTCTTGAGCTCGCGCACGTTGCCCGGCCAGCTGTGGCGCTTGAGCTTCTCCATCGTCTTGTAGGAGATGTCCACATCTCCTCGGCCTGCCATTTCATTGGCTTGCTTGAGGAAGTGATCCACGAGCAGTGAGATGTCTTCCTGACGATCGCGAAGCGGTGGGAGCGCGACCTTGATCACGGCGAAGCGGTAGTAGAGATCCTCTCGGAAGTTCCCCTCGCGCACTTCATGAATCAGGTTGCGGTTGGTCGCCGCGACGATGCGCACGTCGGTCTTTATGGTGTCGTTGCTCCCGACAGGTTTGATCTCCTGATTCTCGAGCGCGCGCAGCAGCTTGGGTTGGAGGTCGATCGGCAACTCGCCCAGCTCGTCCAAAAAGAGCGTGCCGCCTCGAGCCGCCTCGAAGGCGCCCTTGCGGTTGCCCGTCGCGCCGGTGAAGGCGCCCTTGACGTGTCCGAACAGCTCGCTCTCGATCAGGTCGCGCGCGATCGCCGAGCAATCCACCACGATAAATGGGCCGCTCTTTCGCGAACTGTGGTTGTGAATCGCCTCGGCGACGAGCTCCTTGCCCGTGCCCGATTCACCCTCGACCAGGACGCGGTAATCCGTGGGCGCGACACGCATCAGGAGCGCGAAGATTTCGCGCATCGCCAGGCTGCGGCCGAGCATGTTTCCAAAGCGTTCCTGCCCCGAGAAGTGCACCTCGGCGCTCTCGTCCGTCAGCTCGAACTTGATAAGCGTCTTGCCGACCTTGAAGATCGAGCCATTCTCCAAAAACACCTCGCGGATGCGCAAGCTGTTGACGGTGGTCCCGTTCTTCGACCCCAGATCGCGCAGCAAATAACCCGCGTCATCGACGTGCACCTCTGCGTGAAAGCGACTGACGGCGCTGTCATCGAGCACGAGGTCATTGTCTGGCGAGGCGCCGATGGTGATCTTGCGCGACTCGAAGGTTCCCCCTTCCCCCTTGTTCGGGCCTTCGGTGATGCGCAGGCGGTACTTTTGCAACTCGAGCTTTTGCTCGCCGCTATCGAGAAACACGGTCCGTGTGATGTCGCTCATCGGGCTCTCTTGTTTGGACGCTTGATGTTTGGCGCCTGCCGGGGCGCAAGCATTGGCAGATATGAGCCCTCTTATACCAACACGTGGGGTCCATGTCATGAGGCGAGAGCAGGGGAGGGGAGGGGGCGCCTCGCCTCAAGGGAAGACGGTGAGATCCTTGCACGCCTTGCCTGGCTCGATCTCGACGGTGTAGCTCTCGTCCTTGTTTGCTTTCTTGTTCACTGCCTGGACGGTGTGACTACCCACGCTCAAGGGGTGCGCCTTGAGCCTGCTGATGTTCTCGCCAACCTGTTTGCCATCGATGAGCAATGTGGCGATCTGGGGTTGGAAGACGCGCACATCGAGGCACCCCATCTGGATCTCATCGAGGTGATAGCTCAGGTTCCCGGTGCGGAGCTCTCCTGGCGTGACGGTGCGCTCGATCGGTTTATAGCCCGGCTTGTGGATGTGCAGCTTGAACTTGTCATCGGGCGCGTAACGGGCGCTGAATAATCCTGTGAATTTGCGCTCTCCATCGATCGTGATCGTGGCATCGCTCGGGTAGGCGCGGATGGTCACGCGGATCTTCCTGGGGCCGTTGTTTGTCGAGGTCGCGTTTTCGTTGTCCGGCTTTTGGTCTGGGACGCTGCCCATGTCCGGGGACTTTGGCGGCTCGCAGTCGAGCTTGATGGTGACCTCTTCGTGCCGAAAGCTCTTGCTGATCAGGTAGTTCTTCTCCTTGCAGTCCTTGTGACGCGCGTAGATCACGCGCACGTCCTCGCCGAGCTCGACCTCGCGTGGCGCGGCGCCCACGTTCTGGCCATCTACCGTCAACATCGCGCCGGGAGGATCGCTCTTGATGAGGACCGCGCGCGCCTTCTTCTCCTGGCTCGCCACGAGATCGATCGTCCCACCTTCGAGCAAATGCTCCCGCCCCGCCTGAACCTCGAGCCGAAAAGTCTGGCTGCGTTGGTGTCCCTCTTTCTCGAGCGCGAAGGTGTGTGGCCCCGGCTCGAGCTCGAGCTTGTAAGGCGTCTGCACGCCGGAGAGCAGCGCGCCATCGACGATCATCCGCGCACCGGGAGGGTTGCTGGCGATGCGCACGGTCCCGTGGCGACTGCTCCAGGCAAAGATCGCCACGATGATGGCGACGATCACGAACGTGATGCCTCCTGCGATCATCAACCCTGTGCGCTTGGGGGGCTCCTCATTGGTGAGCTGGGCGAGAGGCGCAGAGTTTTCGAGCCCCTCATCCGCTCGCGTGTCTTCGAGGTCTGCTGCTCGTGATGTGTGGTCGGGCTCAGAATCGAGCGCGAGGTCTGACGCGCTCGATGATTCCTCTCCCAACCCATCGTCGTCTCCAACCTCGGATGACTCATTCGCTGCGGCTGTTCGAGCGGCGAGAGCGAAGGGGTCTGGTTGCTCGCTCGCCTCGTCGAGTGATTCTGGTTCGGATGGTGTGACATCGTGCGCGAGCGTGGCCGTGCGGTGATTCTTGCGGTCAAACTTCGCGCTCGGCGCGGTGGCGGTGAAGGCCACTTCGTGGTCCGCTGGCGCATCCCCGGCGAGCATGTCGAGCTCCTGCCCGAGGATGTCATCGAGGCTCATTTTGGCAGGTTGCTTCGAGTTCGAGCGCGAGGAGGTCGTCGAGCGCAGCTCCTTTCGTTCGATCCCTTCAGGGAAGAGTTCGTCGAGGAAGTCTGCGACCTGTTGGCTCGTCGGCGCGCAGGCGTTGCTGTAGAGGTATTGCAAGAGCGCCGTCTGCATCTGATCGATGTTCTGGTAGCGCTCGTTCAGGTCAGGCGCCATCGCCTTGAGCACGATCTCGTCGACCTCGGGGGGGACGTGCGAGTTCAGCGTGCTCGGTGGGTCGAACTCACACTTTCGCACGAGGTCGATGCTCTCGAGGTCCGTCTCTCCTTCAAAGGGCCGCATTCCTGTGAGCAGCTCGTAGAGCACCACACCCGTCGAGAAAATATCACTGCGCGCGTCGACGATCTTGCCGCTCGCTTGCTCCGGGCTCATGTAGCAAAACTTGCCCTGGATTCTCCCCGAGATGGTCCGCGAGAGTTTGTTCGTGGCGCGCGCGATGCCGAAGTCGATGACCTTGACGTCCCCTTCGCGCGAGATGAGTACGTTGGAGGGGGAGACGTCGCGGTGAACGAGCTCGAGCGAGAGCCCCTCATCATCGCTCTTGCGGTGTGCGTAATCGAGCCCTTTGCAGACCTCGCTGATCAGGTAGAGCGCCATCTCCACAGGCATGACGTCGCCATCGACCTGGAGGCGCTTGATGATCTCGCGCAGGTCTCGCCCCGGGATGTACTCCATGGCGATAAAGTGTTCGCCGTCCTGCTCGCCCATGTCGAAGACAGGGACGATGTTGCCATGGGTGAGCTGGACGACGATGCGTCCTTCATCCAGGAACTTGGTGATGAACTCTTCTTCCTCGGCGAGGTGAGGGAGGATGGTCTTGATAATGACCCGCTTTTCAAAGCCCGCCGCGCCGCGCATCTTCGCCAGAAAGATCTCACCCATGCCTCCCGCCGCGATGCGTCGCAGGAGTTCATAGCGTCCCAGTTGTCGCAAGATCTCGGTCATGCACTGTCCTGCGCGGAGAAACTCCATCCTTGGAGTAGGCGCTCCTGGCGAGGTTTCGGGGGCCTCGCGAGCCTCGTGGCACCCTACCGCAGGTGCGCCTCGGTCGCGAGCCCCGAGACTCTGCCACGACTCGCGCGCTTACGCCAGCCGTTGCGCACGCCAGGATGTGTGACTAGTCTTGCTGCTGGCTGTGTTCGAGATGTCTCGGGCCACCTTCGTGATGCGGCGAGCGGGGCGCTTTGTTTCTTCCTCTCGCCGCACGATATGGTCTCAGGATTGATGAGAGGAGCGTGCGTTGTCCCCGTTAGAAGGCGAAGATCCCTTGAGCCTCTGGTTTGCGCTCACGCCCGCCGTGATCGGCATCCTGATCGCGCTCTACTTGCTTTATAAAATCTTTGTGGCGCACAGGTTGGGCAAGAAGGTCAACGCGCAACGCCCTGATCCAAAGGCATTCGACGACTACCCTGAACTTCAGGCGATGGTCGATCGCTTCTATATTTTGCGCTACCAGGCGCGCGTCGAGTTGGATAGCAAGACGCTCTCCGCGAAGGAGATCGATGAAGGGGTGCAGCAGCTCGATGATTTGATCGAAGAGGGGCTCTCGCAGGTGATTACCCTGCGAGATGCAGAGACGCCCGAGGAGATCGGCAACGCCCGCGCTGCGATCACGCGTATCACGCAAACGCTGGAGGCGCGGGCGGGCGTCTGAGGCGAGGTTTCGCGAGCGAGGGGGCGGGTCAGGAGTAGATGAGCTTGAGCTCGGTGTAGGCTTCCGTGATCTTCTGCATCTGTCCTTCGTCCCCACCCTTGTCGGGGTGATGCTTCTGACTCAAGCGGATGTAAGCTTGCTTGATGGCCGTCCAGTCGCTCCCTGGGGTCACTCCGAGGATCGCGTAAGGGCCAAACTCTTCCTTGTGGCCGAGCTCTTTCCGCAAGCGTTCGTTTTCCTGCGAGAGCTCCCGGTAGGAGCGCTTGAGCCGGAACAACTGATCCTCGAGATCGTGGATCTTGTTGCTCATTTGCTCGATTTCGCCCCCCAATGAGAGGTGCTTCCCTGTGTGCGGAGACCCGACATGAGACTCCGATTCGTGCCCGTGCCAGTTCATGTGGGGGTTATCCACACGAGGGTTCTGGTTGGGGCTCTCGTCGGGAGGAGGCGTGTGTTGTTGGTATGCGGAGGAGCCTGGGTTGGCGATCTCGTAGTGCTTGCGCAACATGCGCATCACGCGATCGGGTACAGGATGGCGTCCCTCGACCCATGCCTGGATCGTGGATGGACTCGCCCCGAGTGATATGGCGCACCGCCCCGTGCTCCAA
Organism: Myxococcota bacterium; assembly: GCA_036155555.1. GTDB lineage: Bacteria > Myxococcota_A > Bradymonadia > Bradymonadales > Bradymonadaceae > JAYZVO01. The sequence goes on along the minus strand of JAYZVO010000001.1, from coordinate 8,286 downwards.
CCCAACTCATCGAGGAGTTGATTAAACTCTTTATTCGATCTGTGTAATGCCATACGGCATCGACCTCATATCACCGCTGGATGCTCCCCCCGGACGCGGTATCTTCCAAATTTGCATGCTCATGGAGTTACCCTACCCTTTAGTATACCAACGCTTGATATTTTGCGAACCATTCCTGTGATAAAAACGGGAGTTCCAGGAAAAGTCATTGATTTCAACGGTTCATGCGCACATGGGGGAGTTTTCATGTGAGAATGCCGTGGGAATGTTCTCTGGAAGAGCCCATGTTCTTGCCCTCTCTTTATGGACACTTTCTTGTTCACGAAGGTCACAAGATGTTTCACGAAAGTTATCAAAAAATAGACGAGAGCTTCGAATCACTCGGGCTGACACCGCAAGCTGCCAGAGCGTTGCAAGGTGCAGAGTGGATCGTGACCGAGAAGCTCCACGGCGCGAACTTTTGTATTTTGTGTGATGGCGAGCACCTCGAGTGCGCCAAGCGCAAGGCGTTGATTTCTCCTGAAGAACACTTCTTTGGCTATCGCACTGTGGTCGCGCCGATGCGCGGCGAGGTGCTCGCGTTGTGGCGCGCTCTCGCCGCAAAATTCGAGAGGTTGTCTCGAGTACTTATTTACGGAGAGCTTGTCGGGGGAGCGTATCCTCACCCTGATGTGGCTCCGGTCGAGGATGTCGAGCCTGTGCAAACAGGCGTCTACTACGCGCCTCAGATCCTGTTCGTTGGCTTTGATATCGCGGTGGTAAGCGGTGACGAGCGCGCGCCGATTTATCTCGACTTTGACCTCGCGCGCGAGGTCGCAGAAGAGGCCGGGATTCGTTGGAGTGAGCCGCTCGCGCGTGGGACGCTCGGAGATGCGCTCGAGTTCAACCTCGCGTTTGACTCACGCTTGCCCGTGCGTTTGGGATTGCCCGCGTTGAAAGAAAACCAGGCGGAAGGGGTCGTCGTTCGGCCTGCTCGCGAGTTCCTCATCGAAACGGAGCAGAAGGGGAGGATTCGCCCCTTGCTCAAGCGAAAGATCGCGACCTTTGCCGAGGACGAGCGCTACCATCAGGCCAGAAACTGGAGCGCCGCGCGTGATAAGCCCTCGGGCAACTGGGGCATGGATCGCATCGAGTGGGAGGCGTTCGCGCGCCTGACCCCTCCGAGAATCCAGGCCGCGATCTCGAAGGTCGGGAGACCAAAGGATGCAGAGGATGCCTTGGCTGAAGAGGTGCTCGACGAGGTCGCGCGCGATGTCTTCGAGGAGCTCGAGGTGACCTTCGGGGAGGCGCTGCTCGCCGTTGACGCGGAAGGCTTTCAACTCCTTCGCGGCATCTTGCGAGAGGAGGCGAGAGGGATGCTCTGATGTGCGCTTCTCGCCGCGCGACCGATGCGTGAAAAAAGCGCATCGAGGGCGTGAAAAAGATCGGAACATCCAGCGCTCATGTGTGTCATAACTCGTGAGGATCGGTTGACGCGTCGACGCGACGCCCCTTTTCACCTAAAGTGGCCTCATGAGTTCGAGACGAGACAGAAAGCTTGTGCGTGCCTTGAGGGCGCGAGACGAGGATGCCTTCAGGGAGCTGGTCAATTTGTACCAGCACAAGGTGTTCAACATCGTCTTTCGCATCCTCAATGATAGGCAGGAAGCCGAGGATGTGGCCCAGGAGGTCTTCATCACCGTCTTCAAGCACATCGATCAATTTCGCGGTGACGCCAAGTTCTCGACCTGGCTCTACCGCATCGCCACGAACCATGCGCGCAATCGAATCAAATACCTCTCGCGGCGTGCTCGCAAGCAACACCAGGACATCAGCGACACGCCCGAAGGGGATATGGAGGTCAATCCTTTGGGAGCGGCCGTCTCCAGACCAGACAGGCAGGCGCAAGCCAACCAGCTCGAAGAGATCATTCAAGCAGGCTTGAGCCAACTTCAGAGCGAGCATCGTGAGATCGTCGTCCTGCGCGATATCGAGAACTTGAGCTATCAAGAGATCTCGGAGATCACAGGGTTGGCGGAAGGAACGGTGAAGTCTCGATTGTTCCGTGCAAGGGTAGCGCTCAAGGAGTTCGTCCAGGCGCGATATGATTTCCAGGAGGGGTCATGACGCAGGCTAGCCAAAATCAGGATCAGCAGTCCAGTTCGCATGGGCTGCTCGATGCTTTGCATGAAGAGCAGGACTTGCTCTTTAACGCTTACTTCGAAGGAGATCTCACCGCGCAAGAGCGCGAGGAGTTCGAGACCAGGCTCGATGAGGACGAGGGTTTCCGTCGCAACTACGACGAATTCGTCAACATCATGAGCGGGTTGCGCACGCTCCCCTTCGAGTTCGCGCCCGATGATTTCGTCGACAAGGTCGAGTCTCGCATTCGCCGTCGCTCCAACGGTCGCTTCTTCGCAGAGAGCCTCCTTTACTCCTCGCGCGTGCCCTACGAGGTTATCGCGCTGGTGATGATGGTGGTGATGGCGGCGGCCTGGATGCTCATGGAGTCGCCGCGCGACTCCGGCTTGCGCACGGCCGACCTGACCATCGACAAGTCCGCGCCAAACCAGGGCAACGGCGCGAAAGAGACGCCACCTGCCAAACCTTGATCTTTATCGCCTCGTGACATCCTCGCGCATCGCGCGCGGATGTTGCGAGGTTGTGGAGATGCTGCGCAATCTGGCGCGATCCCCTGGACAAATCTTGCTGGCGCGATACAACTCGACGAGGTCCTTTATCCCCTCCCACGGGTCTCTCGAGAGGTTTTAGATCATCATGCGCTCCAGATTTGTTCTCCCCATCCTGCTCCTCTCCAGCCTCCTGCTCACGCCGCTCGGACACCTCGCGGCGCAAGAAAAGATCGCCACTGGCGTGACGACCTCCAGGCCCGCCGCGGCGGACTCGGTCGCCAAGCTCAAGAGCTCGCTCGATGGTTTGCTCCAGGACAAGAAGCTCGAGGGGACGCGCATCGGGATTCATATCGTCGACGTGCAATCGGGGCAGGAGCTCTACGCGCACGACGCGGACGAGCTCTACAACCCTGCCTCCAACGCGAAGCTTATCACCAGCGCCGCAGCGCTCGATGTGCTCGGGCCACAACACACCTTCACCACGCGCGTTTTTGCCGAGAAGGTCGATGGCGAAAAGGTCCCTGGCGCCGTCTATGTCACAGGTGATGGCGAGGGGTTCTTGTTGCGCGAGGACATGCTCGACTGGGCCGCCGAAATCAGAGCGCGCGGGATCACCGAAATCAGTGGCGATATCATCGTGGACGATGGCCCCTTCAAGGGCGGTGATTTTCTCCCGCCAGGGTTCGATCAAAAGGATGAGGACGCCTCTTATCGCGCACCCGTTGGCGCCGTCTCCGTGAACTTTAACGCCGTCACGGTGCACGTCTCTCCGGGCAAGGTCGGGGAACCTGCCAGGATCACGCTCGACCCTCCAAATGACCACGTCGTCATCGACAACCAGCTCACCACCGTCGCTGGAAAGGCTCGCAGGTTTAACGCGGCCTCGATCTCGACGGATGAGGGCAAGGGGACGACGATTCAGGTCAAGGGCACGGTTGGCGCTGATGCGACCGCCTGGTCGACGCGAAAGCGCATCGATAATCCGCCGCTGTTCGCCGGGAGCGTCTTCAAGGCGTCACTCGAGGCGCTCGGCGTCAAGGTCAAGGGGAAGGTGCGACGAGGAGCGGCGCCGAGCGGTGGTGTGTCGCTGGTGACGCATGCTTCGGAGCCGCTTGTTTACTTGCTGATGGCGATGAACAAGTGGAGCAACAACTTCATGGCCGAGCAGGTCTTTCGAGACCTCGGCACCACGAGCGCCGCAGGCGATGCGCGCGGCACCTGGGATGGTGGCCGCAAGGTCCTCCAGGACTTCTTGAAAAAGGCCGCGCCGCCTGTGCAGAAGTCGAACATCCTCAACGGCTCGGGGCTTTACACGGGGAACCGATACAGCGCACGTCAGATCTCGAGCGTGCTTCGCTACATGCATCACCACACCTGGGGGCCGGAGTACAAATCCACGTTGGCTATCAGCGGCGTCGATGGAACGCTAGGTCGCAGGCTGCGCGGTGAGTCGACGAAAGGAAAGATCCGCGCCAAGACCGGGACGCTTAACCAGGTCTCGGCCCTGGCGGGCTACATGATCACCGCCAGCGGCCGCGAGGTCGCGTTCGTGATCCTCTTTAACGATCCTCCCGTGCGCGCATGGCGCCTTCGCCCCGAGCAGGACGCCATCGCGACCGCGATCGCCGAGTGGGAAGGTTGAGAAGCCTCGCAACACACTCTTGTACGCCGGCAAAGTGTAGGAATAACACTGTTGGTTTCGTTGCTTGCCTTGCCCCGGTGATGCAACCCTTGCAGGAGCGACGCGATGGCGGCGATGTATGAAATCCGCGCGAACTACGACAACAACACGATCGTCATGTACCAGGCTTACAATGACGCCATCGCCGACGCCGCGATCAAGGCGCAGTGTTTTGTCTCGCCGTTTTCGACGCGGCGTATGACCTGGATCAAGCCCTCGTTTCGCTGGCTGATGCACCGAAGCAACTGGGGCAAGAAGTCCGGCCAGAACCGCATCCTCGCCGTGCACATTCATCGCGAGGCGTGGGAGGATGCGCTCTCGCGAGGCGTGCTCACGCACCCCGAGCCATCGATTCATGGCTCTCGCGAGGCATGGCGCGAGAAGTTTGAGGCCGCCTCGGTGCATGTGCAGTGGGACCCGGAGCGCTCGCTGCAAGGGGGCGCGCTCGATCACTACAGCATCCAGGTCGGGCTCACGCGTCACCTTATCGAGGAGTTTGCCTCTTCCTGGATCACGCGCATCGAAGATCTCTCGCCGCTGGTGGCCAAGATGGAGCAGATGCGTCAAGGTAAGGGAAAGAAGCACCTGTCGCGTCACCTGCCGCCCGAGCGTGTGTATCCATTGCCCGAGGGTTTTGGCGCGCATCTCCTCATGTGACCGCGTCGCCGGTGCTGTCGGTGTGCTTTGCGAAAGACTTACGAAAGCCGAGGTCGTGATGACGCGTGTTCTTGTCCTGTTTTCCACGCTCCTGCTTCTGTTGTCCGCTTGCCAGGGCGAGAAGAAGGAGGATGCTTCTTCGAAGGTCCCCGAGACGAGCGCGCGTGAAACCAGCGCTGGTGACACCGCGAAGGCACCCACAAACGCGGAGACCACCGCGCCCGCCGAGAATGCGACCGCCGAGGCCGTAGGTGGTGAGGATGCGCCCGCTGAAGATGACTGCGTCGCGAAGTGCGTGCAGCGGAATCAGATGAAGGCGGTGGGCGCGGATCAGATCGAGCGCGATTGCGAGGCGGAGTGCAAGAAGTGAGCAGGCGTACGAGCTGCTCGCTTCTCATTCTAGCTCGCGCGTCTCGTTGAAGAAGTCAAAGATCGCCTGCGCGGTTTTGGGGCCGATGTGCTCGACCGCAGAGAGCTCCTCGAGCGTGGCTTCGCGGATCTTCTTCAAGCTCTTGAAGTGCTTTAAGAGCTGACTCTTCGTGTATTTTCCAACGCCAGGGATGTCGTCGAGCGAGGACCTGAGCGTCTTTTTGCGGCGAAGCTGCTTGTGGTAGGTGATCGCCTTGCGGTGCGCCTCGTCGCGAAGCCGCTGGAGCAAGAAGAGCTCGGCGCTGTTTTGCTTGAGGATCACGGGGTTCTTGCGGCCTGGCAGGAAGACGCGCTCGGGCGAGCGCGTGACAGCTTCGTCCTCGAAGCCGACCTTGTCGACGCGGCTTTTGGCGAGGCCGATGACATCGATTTGCGCGAGCCCCAGGTCCTCGAGCACGGCGACCGCCTGTCCCAATTGCCCCTTTCCGCCGTCGATCACGATCAGGTCCGGTGCGTCGTCCTCGCCCTCGGCCACGCGCTTGAGCCTTCGCGTCAGCAGCTCGTGCATGCTGGCGAAGTCATCCTGCGAGGTGACCTCCTTCATCTTGTAGGTGCGGTACATCTTCTTCTCCGGCTCACCGTCGATAAAGACGACCTGCGAGCCGACGATGGGCGAGCCCTGGAAGTTCGAGATGTCGTAGCACTCGATATGCTCGGGGAGGTTCTGGAGGCCGAGACGATTCTGCAACTTCTCCAGGAGATCGGCGGTGCGCGTCTCCTTGTCGTGCTTCTCCTCGAAGGCGTGTTTGGCGTTGGTGTTGGCGGTCTCTACGATGGCGAACTTCTTGCCGCGCTTTGGCGTGAGCATCTTGACCTTCTTGTCGCGAAGCTCGGTGAGCATCTCCTCGAAGGCTTCGCGCTCGCTCTCCTCGAGCTCGAGCGGCAGCAACACCTCGTCCGGGATGTGTCGGTTGGAGTTGTAGAAGACGTTGATAAAGCTCGAGAGGACCTCGCCGTCGGGGAAGTCCTGATCCTTGAACGGGTAGGACTTCGAGCCCTCGAGGCGCCCCTTTCGCACGGTCATCAGCTGGATCACGATCGCCTCGCCCTCGCGGTAGAGGCCGAACGCGTCACGGTCGACGTCCTCGGCGGTGACCATGCGTTGTTTGAGCAAGACCTGCTTGATCGAAGAGATCTGATCGCGCAGGTTCGCGGCGCGCTCGAACTCCATCTCCTCGCTCGCGGCGTACATCTGCTCCTCGAGCTGATCGATCAACTCCTCGCGCTTTCCAGACAGGAACATCACCGCGTCCTGCACGTTCTGGTCGTAGCCTTCCTTGTCGACCTCGAAGACGCACGGGCCAGGGCAGCGCTTGATCTGGTACTGGAGGCATGGCCTGGAGCGGTTCTCGAGCGTGGAGTCGCTACACGTGCGCAGGTTGAAGTGCTTGTTGAGCACCTTGATGGTGTGGCGGACCGAGTGCCCCGAGCTGTAGGGGCCAAAGTATTTGGCGCCATCATCGCGCTGTTTGCGCACGATCTCGACGCGCGGCCAGGCGTGCTTGGTGTCGATGCGCAGCGACGCGTAGTTCTTGTCATCCTTGAGTTGGATGTTGTAGCGCGGCTTGTGCAGCTTGATGAGCGTGCTCTCGAGGATCAACGCCTCCTTCTCGTTGGAGGTGATGATCGTCTCGATATCGCCCAGAATATGGGGGAGTATTTTGACGAACGGGCGAGGATCGCCGGAGGGCTGGAAGTAGTTGCGGACCCGATTTTTCAGGTCCTTGGCCTTGCCGATGTAGATGATGCGGCCCTGCTTGTCCTTCATCAGGTAGCAGCCGGGCTCGTGGGGGATAAACTCGAGTTTGGCCTGGTGGTCGAACATCCGCGTGGTCCGTTTGTTCAGGGAGAAAATCAGGATATTCTAAACATTTGCACAGTGCGCATTGTTTCCTCCCTCGGCCCTTTTTTCAAGGTTTTCTCACCAGCGCGAACCACGCGTTCATCGGCTTGTTCTTGTAGGCGCGACCGATGGTCACGTCCCTGGAGACGCGGCGCAGGCGGTCGACCATACCGGCGTAAACGAGGAAGCCGAGCTTTGCCTTGTTGCTGATGATCTCGGGCCAGGCGTCCGGGTGCTCGGGTGGGAGCTCGCGGTAGTCGATGCACACCTCGCCAGCTTCCTCGTCATCGTAGGCGACAAAGTACCCTGGGCCTGTAAACCCGGACATCGTCTGATGGTTGTAGCCCCACAGGACATCGCGATCGTCTGGCGCGTTGGCGTCGCTCGGGCGACAGAAGCGCTTTTGAAAGTGGCGAAACGCAGGGAGGGTGTTTTGACCCTCGTGGATGACCTCTTCGAGCCTGTCCTTGCCGCTCGGGACGATCTGTTCGAGCGTGACCTTGCGGCCCTCGGCGGCGTCGAACAGGCGACGTTGCAGCTTGGGCGTGAGCGTGCGTAGCACGGCCATTCGCTCGTCATGCGAGGCTGCGTCCATCGCCTCCTCGAGCGCGTCCATGTCGATCGCGTCTGCCTTGATCATGCCGATGATGTCATCCACCTGGCTCATCTCGTCTGCTCCTCTTGATGTTTACCGCCATATTCGCCCGTTTGGCGGTCCATTATGTACCACACTCATGGCCGACTCTCCAGTCGGTTTGGTGGTGTGTTATACAAAATGGATTTGTTTTGTGCGGCGCACAAATGTTCAGGTGTTTGCCGGAGTGTGGGTTATGCATCTGGTGCATGACCCCCTTGTTCACCGCACAGCTCCCGTAGATGTACCATGACGTCGTGCAGGTTGCTCTCCAAAAGGTGCGCGAATTACTCCTCGAGCGGTCGCATGTGTCGCCATGAAACTTGCCGTCATGAGGTAAGCCTCATGACGGCTCCTGCATGACAGCCACCCCCTTTTATTCGGTGTCATCGCGCGTGGATTTTCCCACGCGCAAGAACGCGGCGAGGCG